>DASXIL010000746.1:0-2316 GCA_036497985.1 Candidatus Angelobacter sp.
CGTCTCTCTTGCCGCCGATGGCAAAACTGCGGCGGTGATACGCCAATCGCTGGCCCATCCGCCGGAAATCTGGGCCGGAGTGATTAATGAGTGGAAGCAGATCACCTCGCGTAACGCCGCGCTCAAGCCTGCATGGGGAGAAGCTAAAAGCATCCATTGGCAGAATGACGGGTTGAACCTGCAAGGCTGGCTTCTGTACCCGGCCAACTTCGATTCGACAAAAAATGACGCAGCAAAAAAATATCCCATGGTGGTGCAGGTGCATGGCGGCCCCAGTTCCATGCAACATTCGGCATGGCCCGGACCGCACAGCTTTGGCGTCGCGCTCTCTGCCGCAGGGTATTTCGTCTTTATGCCGAATCCGCGCGGAAGTTTTGGACAGGGTGAAACTTTCACGCGCGCCAACGTCAAGGACTTCGGCTACGGCGATTTTCGCGACATTATGACCGGGGTCGATCAGGCCCTCAAGCAAGCTCCTATCGACGAGCATCGCCTCGGCATTACCGGCTGGAGCTATGGCGGTTACATGACGATGTGGGCGGTCACGCAGACCAATCGATTTGCCGCTGCGGTCGCGGGCGCCGGACTGGCAAATTTCCAGAGCTACTACGGTGAAAACCAGATCGACAAATGGATGGTCCCGTTTTTTGGAGCGTCGGTTTATGACGATCCGCAGGTCTACGCTAAGAGCTCACCCATTAGCTTTATCAAGAATGCAAAGACACCAACCCTGGTCCTTGTGGGCGATAGCGACGGCGAATGTCCTACTCCACAATCGTATGAATTCTGGCATGCGCTCAAAACGATCGGCACGGAAACGGAGCTGGTTGTCTACGAGCACGAAGGACATATGTTCGTGGATCCCGCACACCAACGGGACGTGATTGAGCGCGTGGCGTCCTGGTTCAACCAGAAACTCAAGTGACTTTGTTAAGCAATAGATAAAGTGTCTGCTTTTTACTGGTGAGAAATAAATTCATCGGTACTACGGTGATCGGGTCATAAGCAGCTGTTCGCACGGGTGTAGCCTGAAAGCAGCCTGCCAAGCCAAAGGTTGCTGTAATGACTCCGAGACACAAATCCCGAATCCTGCTTGTTGACGGCAATAGCACTGTACAGCATTTGCGAGCACTGATGCTGAGGATGCGAGGCTACAACGTCGATACTGCCATGGACCTTGACGCGGCCCGAACGGTGATTTCTGCCGGTCCGCAGTACGATCTTGTCATCGTTGACGTTGGCCACTTTGCCGACCCAGGCCTGGAGTTCTGCGAGGAGATCAAGCAGCGGCACCCCCACCAGAAAGTCCTGATGCAGGTGGATGGCCACATTTATCTCGGCCGCGAAACTTGCCCAGACAAGGTGATTTCAAAGCAGGAAGGCCCTCATCATTTTGTGGAAGAAGTAGAGCGATTGCTGCCTGCTTCCTAGCTGCTGCTTCCTGCTTTTCTGCTCGCTGAGTGGTCTTTTCCCGCAAGCCCATTTCTTCCAAAAATGTTAAGCGCATTTTTACTTGAGCGCGGTCGAAAGAGGCTGCACGAAAGCAAATCCGCCCTGCGAGCGCAGGGCGGAACTTTGGAGCTTTATTTCCGGTTTATTTCCTGGTGAACTCAATTGAGGACAAATGGTTCACGCCCGAGCTGCCATTCGAGCTTGAAATGGATGTACCAAAGACCGTTCCTTGCACAGTAGCTGATCCGGAGTCCGCTCTCTGATGGCTGATAACTGTGACTGGACCCAGAATTGAAGTTTGCGTCTGCACCAGGCTGGTTTCCTGAATGTCATTTTCCTGAAAACTCAGTTGGATAGTTCCCGCCGGCAGCGGCCCGCACACAAAAGTGGGGTTCGGTTGCGTGAAGTCGAGCGTGCAGCTTTCTATCGTCGTAACGGTGGGATCGAGCGTGCTGGGATCAAGGTTAAGCGTGAGATTTTTTGTGTTGTCGCCGGCGAATGAGCTGTTGGGGATGGGACCCACGATTTCCAGCACCGTTAAAGAGGTCAGATCGGCAGAAAAGGCGACAGAAACGAAGAACAGATTGGTTGAGGTAGTGTTGCCGGTTGAGAGGCCACGCGAAACCTGCAATTGAAAATTGGAAGTCGAATCGCTTGTTTGAAACGACGCAAAGGCGCCGTCATTCGTTAATTTGACATGTTTGGTCTGTGCAGCCAATGCCAGGGGCAATAAAACAACTGTTGCAATCACAAGTAGCTTTTTCATCGTCGGGCTCTCCTTTGAGCTTGTTTGCAATTAGGGGTAAGGACACTTAGGGCCGGGTAGAACTTAAAAAGGGGGTAGGGGATTCTCTCTCCAGAAGC
>DASXIL010000747.1:0-2812 GCA_036497985.1 Candidatus Angelobacter sp.
CTTCCACCCAAAAACGCACGAATGGACCGAATGAGCCTTCATGCGAAAATGAAATCATGTCCTTCACGAGACAAAGCCAAGAGCTAACGGCTAAGAGCTGATTTATGTCAGATTGGCCAATGCGAACAAAGCGACCGCTCCGGGAACCGGTGCGCGAGGAAGCCGGGCCCGCGCTCAAAAACTACATCACGCCCGCCGGGTTGCAGCGGCTGAAGGACGAGCATCGGTTCCTGCTGAGTCGCGAGCGTCCGGCTGTAGTGGAGGTCGTAGCGTGGGCTGCCAGTAACGGGGACCGCAGTGAAAACGCCGACTATCAGTACGGCAAGCGACGGTTACGCCAGATCGATTCACGGATTCGCTTTCTCGCGAAACGCATTGCCGCGGCCATGGTTGTCGATCCCGCCGCTCCGCGGCCGGCATCAGCCGCTACGCGCGTCTTCTTCGGCGCAACCGTGACCTATAAGGACGCTGCCGGTCTCGAACACGTCATCTCTATCGTCGGCATCGACGAGGTGGACCTCGATCGCGGCTACATCAGCTGGCGCTCGCCTCTCGCCAATGCGCTCATGAAGGCTAGCTCCGGCGACCGCGTGGACCTGCGCGCGCCAGCGAAGACGGAGCATCTTGAGATCATCCGCGTGGAGTACGCACCGATTCCGATAGATCCTTTCCGCGAACCGCCAGGAGCTCAGTCGACGCCCAAGGCCGAAGGCTCCTAGAAGAGCTGATTTTTGCGACGCGAGGCAACGTCCAAGCTGAACGGCATGATTGAGGTCTCGCGCCTCACTGTTTCAGGTAACGAAGTGCAACACGTCCTGATTTAAAAATCTTTGACTCAACAAGTTTTAATTGCAATATCTCCGGCACGCTAACCCCTTCCAGCAACCGTCTTCCTTCTCCTGCAATGATTGGCCCAACGACAAAACGATATTCATCCACCAGGCCAAGCTCTATCAGTTGTGAAGGAATATCTACACCGCCGACCAAAATATTTCTGCCTGGTTCTTTTTTCAATTTAAGTATTTCGTCGTGAAGATTCGCGCGGACGATTCTCGTATTTTTGTCTTCAACGCCGTCGAGTGATCGCGAGAAAACAACTTTGTTGGTGGAGACAAATGCCTGAGCAAATTCGGTATCTGCTTTTGTCGCAGACGGGTCTTTGAGGACTTCAGGCCAATAGGGGACCATCAGCTGATAGGTTTTACGCCCAAAGATTTGCAGGTCAGCCTCTCGCGTGAGGTGAGTAAAATATTCAAGTTGTTCTTCATCGACAAATTGTTTGGTGTGGTCGCAGCAGCCATCCAGGGTAATGTTGATTGCAAAGATCAGCTTTCTCATTTGATTGTCCTGACTCTCACTTATTGATGGCGGTCGGCTTTGCACAAGAACCCAACCCTAACCACGGATAACACTGATTTACACGGATCAAAAAAATTCAATCAGAACATTTTTAAGTTTGTAAATCCGTGTCATCCGTGTTCATCCGCGGTGAGATTTGTTTTTTGGTGCAAAGCCCATGCGGACATGAAATCAGTATGCGGCACGAGACAAAGCTAAGAGCTAATGGCTAGAAGCTAATAGCTGATTTTTGCGGCGTAAAGCGCCGCAAAAAATCAAAATGGGCTTAAGACCAAGAAGCGGTGACGGTTTCCTTGGCCACAAGCCCATTCGATCCTGAATCGGATCGGAGGTGATGTATTTATTTTAGGCCACTTCGGGACGAAGTCAAGCGATCCGCCAACTCTTTTTATACCTACTTATACCTACATGATCATCTGGATAACCGTGTGTCGCGCCGGACGGCAAACTCGTGCAAATAAAGGAGAAATGCGGTGCTCTCGCCCACTCTGCCGGAAATGAATACCAGCTATCCGCGCGACAGTAGTAACTGGATGCCAATGATTGCCAGCAAAGTTCCAAACACCCTGCGCAAGACTACTTCTGGCAGGTGCTGGGCCCAGAGTCCGCCGAAATATCCTCCGATGAGAAAGCCTAAAGCGATCAGCAGGCCGGCTTTCAGGTCGACATTTCCTGCCTTGTAATACTCCCAGAATGCCAGAGCGCCAATGGGCGCCAGCAGAGCCGCCAGCGATGTTCCCTGGGCCTTGTGCTGGCTCATATGGAAGAAATAAACCAGAACAGGGATGATCATGATGCCGCCGCCAATGCCGACGACTCCCGAGAGAACGCCAACCGCAAGACCAAGCAGTATGTAGAGGTAAGTCATGGCCGGAATCATAGAACGAAAGCAGCTCTTTATTGAACGAAAGCAGCTCTTTATTGAAAATCGAGAAGGCCGAATGTCGGAGTTGGAATCCTGGCAACACTCTTAGATCGGGGTGATAGGAAGAACGGGAGCGATTTAAGAGAACATTTAAAAGAACAACGGAAGCCTGTGAAACCCAAGCTCCCGATTCCTGAGATGTGGCCTTTGAGACACGCTGGCTCGCGTTGACACTGCTGCGAATCGAATGTTAAGTTAGAGAGTTTGGTGGTCGCCCCCGATCCGCTCTTGTTCACTACAACTTAAAGATTATTTTGCATGGACGCGATACTCAGGCAAATAGGCGAATTACTGATTAATTCCATCCCCACGATCATCTCAGTGCTGATCTTGTGGACGGCGTACACGTTCCTGGTGCACAACAAGCTGCGTCAGGTACTGGCGCAGCGGCACGCCTTGACGGAAGGCGCCATGGAGCGCGCGCAGCAGGAGATCGCCACTGCCGAGAAACGCACTGCGGAATACGAACTGCGCGTGCGTGAAGCGCGCTCACAGATTTATAAAGCACAGCAGGCAAACCGCCAGCGC
>DASXIL010000748.1:0-5483 GCA_036497985.1 Candidatus Angelobacter sp.
TCACGTCGCGAATATCAACGCCAAGGTATGAGCGGCCTGCGGCGTAGAAGTAGCCTTGAACCGGGTGAGTAAGCGACTCCGGTTGCGGCGTAGGTGAAGGTTGAGCTGCAATCAGCGGCAACGCCAGGGCGGTGAGCAACAGTGCGACTGTTTTTTTCTGAATCATGCGGAACGCTCCAAATTTTTCTTACGGTCTTGCTTCTCTCTTGATCTCAATATTCCCGGCCGTTGTGTGGACGTGCAGCAGCGGACCGCCGCCGTTCAGGCTTCCTTCAGCATAAAATTCGCGTGGCCCCATTGTGGCCGACGACTGAGTAATCTTCAGTTCGCCAAACTCGCTGCGGATGCCGTAACTTCGCGCCGATTCCACCGCCGCGCGCACATTCACTCCCAGGCCTTCCGGTACAAACACGATAATGTCACCCATCTGGGTTTCCAGCTTTGAATCCGTAAACGCCACGCCGCCCGACGCCAGTTTGGCCATGATAGCGCCTGCGCCGGTTTCCGCGCGCACTCCGCCTTTCACCGGCCCAATATGGATGCTCCCGCCCGCCGTCTCAATTTCCGCAGCGCCGGTGTCATTCAACTCAATGTTGCCGCCACCGGTTTCCGCCTTGATTTTGCCATCGCACTTCGTTACCTGGATGGACCCGCCGGCCGTTTGCAGCGTCATCACCTTGGCCCACCCGATGTTCAGGTTCCCGCCGCCCGACTTCGCCGTAACATGGCCTGCGGCAGACACCAGACGAATGCTTCCGCCTCCGGTTGAAGCTTCAACGTCATTCCCTACCTTGCCGATATCGATATTTCCGCCGCCGCTTGAAACTGCGATAACGCCTGTAATGCTGTCCAGTTGAATTCCGCCACCGCCCGTCTTTGCCTCGACGCGCCCAGACAGATTCTTTGCCGCCACCGCGCCGCCTTCAGTCTGCAAACGTACCAACTGCGTCTGCGCCGGTACCTTGATGTCAAAATCAATTGAGCCTTGGTTCGATCCTTCACAGTCCGCCTGCAAGACCACCGCGTCACCGGAGCTAAACGTGGTGAATTTCATGTGGCTCAGCTGGTGTCGCGCGCGGTCCTCACTCCCAGCATGGACATGTTCGCGAATCGTGTACGTAACGTTATTCTGCGGCGCGCCTTGAATATGAATCGATCCGCTGCTCGACTTCACCTTCACGATCTTGCCCGCGGAAAACGTTCCCGAAACTTCCTGTATCCATTCATTGCCTTGCGCGCGATAGAGCCTCGGGCTCTGCGCCATCGCAACCTGGCTGGCTAGAAATCCAGCAGCCAAAATCACGGTCGCGAGTTGTAGGTGCCTCTTCATCGTTGCTCGTTTCTTCTCTTCCAATCAGCTCATTCGTAAGCGCTCGATTCCAAGACGCTTTCATCTTCCAAACAAAGCTAATTGCCAACTGCTAATTGGCTAATTGCTCTCCTAATCCAAATGCGGCATGCTTGCCAGATACCGCTTCGATTCCTCACGGATAAACTTGTTCGGGTCGCGGTCCGCCAGCACAGTCAACGCGGAGCGCACGCTGGTATCGGCTTTCACCGCGTCCAGCAGGCTAATGGCTTCCTGGCGCACGCCGGCATTATTGTCGTGCAGCAGGGCCTCTACCACCGCATCGCGTACATGCACATCGTCGCGGACATAGCCTTTCAGCGCGTCCAGTGACTTCAATCGCACGCCGGGGTTCTTGTCATACCGCAGGGCCTCGATCAAAACTTCGCGCACCGCGTCATCTTCTGAACCGCGCGTCAGTACGTCAATCGAATCCAGTGCAATCGCGGGGTTGCGGGTGTTGCGTGCCGCCAGCACCAGCAATTGCCGTATGCGCGGATCATCGCTTGATCCGTTCAATATCTGCGGCTGCAGCGTGTTGTATTTGATCTGGACTTGGTTGGAATCTGCGCTCGGCGTAATCGATTCAATTCCGGCAATGTTCGCCTCTGCAGCCGGAACATCAACCGTACTATTCGCGCCATTCGCCGTAATCGGAGGTCTCTTGTCTTCCATCATCTTGTAGGTTGTGCCCACGCCGCCTGCAAAGCCAAGCATTAGCAGCGCGGCGGTCATGGCAGGGGCCAGCTTGATCTGATGGAACCATCCTGTGGCGTCAAAGATGAACGAGCTAAAGATATTGCGCGATTGTTCCGCGTGCTCCAGCGCTTCCTGCAACTGCATTCTGTTGGCCGCCAAAAAGTTCGGTGAAACGTCCTTCACCGGAGCCGCAGCCATGCTGTCTTTGAATTCAATCGCCGCGTCCAATTCGCGTCTGCATCCCAGGCAGTGGCGTACGTGTTGTTCAAACGCGAACTTGGCATCGTCCGCCAGCTCGCCGTAAATAAATAAGACAACGTTTTCTTTGGTCCAATCGCAGTTCATAAACTCTCCACGCTTACTCTTCGCCGCTCACTGGTCTTCGCACTTACCATCATTTGTGGACCGCAGGCGCCCTCGCCTGCGCTCCTGTATCGTCTCTCGGTACTTGGTATTTAGTACTTAGCTGCAAGCCCGCAGCTCTTCTGACCCCTTCAATGCTGCGTTGCAAGGCCCACACTCTTCGCTTCTTCCGTGCTGGTCGCAAGTCAGAACCTTTTCTTCCGCAGCACTTTCACCACTTCATCACCGCTTGCATCTTCCAAACAAAGCCAACTACCAATTACTAATTACCAATTGCTGCCTTTTTGCATCTTCCACTCAAAGCCAACTACCAAGTACCAATTACTAAATACCGTCTTTCCTACCTCATACTCCCCAGCGCTCCGCGCAACTTCTGCGTTGCTCTAAAAAGCGTATTCTTGGCTGTCTCTTCCGTTGTGTTCAGCATCTCGCCAATCGTCCGCAGCCGTAAGCCCTGATAATGTTTCAACTCAAAAACCATGCGCTCGCGCGGAGTCAGCTTCGTCAGCGCCTGATTGATCTTTGCTCCCAGCTCGCGCCGCATCAGGTCGCGCTCAGGGTTTGCGCCGGCCCGGTCGTCGGACACGCGTTCCAGCACATCCACCGGCTGTCCGCTTGAATCCATCACCATCTGCGGATCTTCTTTGCGCGTTTGCCGTTTGCGCAGATGGTCCAGGCAGAGATTGGTCACAATACGATAAATCCACGTATAAAACGAGCATTCAAACCTGAAGTTGCCAATGTGCCTGTAGGCTTTGAGAAACGCTTCCTGATAGATGTCATGGGCGTCGGCATCCGATCCAGTCAGGTGCATGGCCAGGCGCAGAACGGCCTGATCGTACTGGCGCACCAGTGTCTCGAAAGCTGTGCGGTCTCCGCGCTGAGCGGCGCGTATCAGCTCACTGTCGTTAATTCGACTTAGGGCTTGACTCACCATCTCTCCGGAAGAATGGGAGCTTCTTGTACCACCGCTCGCGCCAACCACCCCTATGAATACTGAGCCGGCCGGCATTTATTCTGTCCTCTGTAATCCCTTCTCCTTGCAATTACTTGGACGCAGCCAACAGCGATACGTAAGCTGAGAGTATCCCATTTTCGGACACTTGGGAAATCCTTGGGACGACCCGTAAGCTCCGTGGGATCAGCAGCTTCAAGGCCTCTGAATCTGCCCACTCCACGGTGCAGAGCAGTTCCGATTTGGCACTGCCATCCCGCCGACCATAAGATTTTGCCTTTCAATTTTGGCAATTGCGGCGATGACGCGCGATCACGGCGATCACCTGAGTTTCTCCCTCTGCGCGCCTCTGTGTCCTCAGTGGTAGCGATTTTGGGTTTCTTGATCCGCGCTCATCCGCGCAAATCTGCGGTAAAAGCTTTCGGTTTTTCCGATCACGGCGATTATCTGCTAAATCCTTCCATCAATTCTTTCAGCTCGATCACTTCCAGCGGACAATCCGGCCAATTATTTTCCCAGCACACAATCAGGTCGCACTCTTTCGGATCGTGAAAATGCTGCAGAAAATTGCGGCTCAGGAATTCAATCTCTACCCGCACCCGCTGCCACCGTCCCGGCGCTACCTCGCGAAAAGCTTCAACGTCGGGATACTGTGTGCCAATCCACGTCACAATAAAACCCAGTTTTTCTGCCATCGCGCCAAACAGGTACACCACGCCCATTTCATTCACCGGCGCAAAGCTCATTGCATGTTGAACGAACGGCGCTCCATACACAGGACGGCCCTCCAGGATCTTTGGGCCTGAATTCCACCCCTTCCATGGTCCTGGAGTTTCACCCCCGCGCTTTTCGCGCTGCCTGTGCCGTCTCGTGATTTCCAGCACATCGGCCCATTGCTCGCCGAGCCCCTTTTCTTCCGCGTACTGCAGCAAGCCTGCCGGAACATGTTGCCATGAGCCAAACCTGTTGCGTAGTGGTCCACAGCTGTGCTGGCTGCGCAGCTGATACTCCGCAATGCTCGGGACTTCTCCGGTATCCCGCACAATTCCTGCCCATTCTTTAAATAGCTCTTCCATGCTCAGCATGAATCCTGAGCCTTGACCATCGAATCCGCAGGCGCGCAGGGCTTTTGTGTAGTTGCCAAACTGCATCGCAAAAACCCTCCTGCTGATTCCTCTCTCTCGTTTCATCTCCTCTTGGCTGGGCACATGTCCCAGCTTCGTCGCGCACGCCCGGATGGCGGCAATGATTTCTTCTTTGTTTGGTTTCCTGCTTACGCTCTGATTGGTTGCGTTTGGGTGGCTGGCGTCTTGGCTGTTCACGATTTTTTCTCCTCGCGCTTTCAACTTCTATGGCCCTGATCTCCCCTTTGCATCCCTCTGTGTTCCTTTGTGACCTCTGTGGTTAAAGGTTTTTACCTTGCGCTGACAAACGCCTTTCCCCCAAATCCGCCCACGGCATCCACTTCCTTGATCTCGCCTGCCTCTTTCATCCGCTTTAACGTATTGTGAATCGGCGGCATCTCATGCTTGTACTTGCTCAGGTCATAACCCATTTCGGCCATGCGGTCTCTCACCTGGGTCGGTGTTAACGGCAATATCAGCGGCTGCCGGAACACCCACCGGATCGCCTCCGTCAGCCCCATCTCTTGCCCAGCTCCGGCGGCTCCCGCTCCGCCAGCTTCCGCCTGCCTTAACTCATTGATTCTGCGGGAAATATCAGGATCAATCGTTTCACCCATCAGCCGTGCCAGCTGTTCTACAATCGGCTCCCAATGTGAAATCTGTTCTTTGATCTCGACTTCCTGCCTCAGTAGCTCCCGGAGCCTATCCCTTGCCGATTCGTACATTTTTATGGCTGTTTCATCTGGCATAGATAACTTATACAAAATAGTTTACTCAATGTCAACATATATTTCATTAATATTCACATTTTCGTCTCGTGGTTGGTTGCACGATTTCCCATGCTTGGTGCCGTTCAATTTGCTGCCAGCACCCACGGGGTGGAGCAGACATTTATGTCTGCGGTTAAAGCTGGATAGAACTGGGGCTTCAGCCCCTGAGGCCTCATGTCCTGCCATCGCCCGACCGAACGGGAAGCGACAGAACTCTCACCGAT
>DASXIL010000749.1:0-1890 GCA_036497985.1 Candidatus Angelobacter sp.
ATTTCTCCATATGGGCGAATGGATCGGCGCTGTTTGGCGAAATGAAACGGCCGGGAAGCAAGCTGCGTCCGGAACAGGTGGAAGTGCACGCGGAATTCTGGCGCAGCGGTACGCCGGTCCACATCTGGTATTCCCGGAATGAAGCCATGCAGTGTGTTGAGGCATGGCTTGAGAGCCTTGGTGTATGAAGACGCACGGCGGCCGGCGAACTGGGAGTGGTCGCAAGAAAAAGCCTGGCTGGGGCGATAAATTTCTGCGCCTGGAACTTCCCACCAGCCAGATGCTGGCCGAAGTCGCGCACGAATGCCGGATGAGCCAAAGCGCGATCGCCAATAATCTTTTGGTGAAAGAGTTGAAGAAATTCTTGAAAAGGCATAGGAATAGTCAAGAATAGCTTGACCGGCATTGCACGGCTTGAAGTAAACTTCGCCCTGCTATGTTAAGCGACGATCAACTCGAAGAGCTGCATGCGCAGACCTGGCGCGATTTCCTTACTAACGAAGTTGAATATCTGCGCGCAGTCCAAGGGCGGGAACCGATAAAGTTCACGGTTTACCGGGGTAAAAAAATGCCTTACATCGGTAAGCTCCGGATGGGAAACCAAACTTTCCGGATAACTTCAAAAATGGGCCGGGAAGGATCTCATAGCCTCGACTTTGAGATTACTCCGGAGCCCAGGGCATGACTTGGCAAAACCCCTTCGACCAGGAGTTCGAAGGTGCCAGATCAGGAGAAGAACATGGCCGGGTTTTCAAGGTCGAGAAAATATCCGATCTGCCCGATTCGCCGCCGCCCATCGTTATCGGAGGCATCCTTTACCAAGCAGGAAAGCTCTTAATCAGCGCGCCATCCAAGGCGCGTAAGACGTGGCTGATTCTCGAGCTGGCCTATTGCGTCGCCAACGGGTTCCAATGGTGGGGTAAAACCGTTCCGAGCGGCCAGGTGCTGCTGCTCAATTTTGAACTCCAGCCGTGGGAAGTCCGCGCCAGGTTCGAACGCATCCAAAAGTCCTATGGCATCGGGAACTTTGAAAACATCGATGTGATCAATTTGCGCGGCAAATCTTTCAAAATCGGCGAGCTGCCGCGGCTGGCCGATCAACTGGAAACCCAAAAGTATCTGCTGACCGCAATCGACCCAGCCTATAAACTCCTCTCCGGATTGCAGGAAAGCAATACCGGCGACATCATCCGGTTCCTCGCCGCCATCGAGGAATTCGCAACGCTATTAAACGCGGCCGCCGCCATCAGCCATCATTTCACCAAGGGAAGCGCAGCTGCCAAAGATGCCATTGACCGCGCAAGCGGTTCCGGCGTTTGGGCTCGAGATCCCGACGCCCTGGTTTATCTCACTCCACACACTCTGGACGCGCACTACACGGTCAATGTCGAAGTGCGCTCATTCGTCCAAGTTGATGAGTTCGTTATCCGCTGGGATCATCCACGCTTTTATGCCGCTGCCCAAGCCGATCCCGACGATCTGCGCCAGCCCAAAACCGGACGCAAAGCCAAAAATTCAGCACACGATTTTGCCGCCTGCCTCACCATTCACGAAGAATTGACTTACTCAGAAATCATCATCCGCACCACAAAAATTCTCAGCTGTTCGGACGCTACCGCAAACCGGCTCCTCAAAGAAGCCATCCGCATAAAACTGATCTACAAATCGGTCGCCAGCGGCAACTACGCTCTTTATCCTGAACGCTGATCACTTTCAGAACTGTCAGAACTATTAAATGACTGTCAAAACACCAGTGAAGGTTACTGTCAAAATACTCTCTCTTAAGAGAGGAGAGTATATTTGACAGTGAAACCACCATCACTGTTTACGGGACTTCTGACAGTAAAACATAACGCAACGCAAAATAATGACGTGCCAAACTCCGTTTCC
>DASXIL010000750.1:0-1899 GCA_036497985.1 Candidatus Angelobacter sp.
GGGGTTTGCCCTTGGCATTGCTCCTGCTGCGGCCTGGATAGCGGTGCGCGGCTCACTTGATCCGCGCAACCTGCTGCTTACCGCGGCAGTCACCTTCTGGGTGGGCGGCTTTGACGTTTTATACGCCTGCCAGGACATCGAATTCGATCGCGCCAACTCGCTGAACTCAATTCCACAGGCGATGGGCGTTCCCAAGGCCCTCATCGTTGCGCGGACTTTGCATCTGATCATGCTCGGTTTGTTGGTTGCGCTGGTCGTGGCGTTTGGACTTGGGAAGCTGGCAATCGTTGGCGTAGTGGTGGTGGCGGTGCTTCTTGCCTATGAACACTCGCTGGTCGCATCGGATGATCTCAGCAAACTGAACGCGGCTTTTTTCACCATGAATGGCGTAATTGCCGTCGTATTCTTTGTGTTTGTGGCGGCGGACCTGCTGCTCAGGCGCTCTTATCCATAAACCTCAACACTGATGACACTGATTCACACAGATCGAACCGGATCAAAATCATGAAACCAAGTCCGATCAGTAAAAATCAGTGCGATCAGTGTTATCCGTGGCGAGGTTTGTTTACACTAATCTTCCATGCGCGATCCCGTCGAACTGGAAATCTTTAAAAGTTTGTTTCACTCCATTGCGGAAGAGATGGGCGCGGCACTGCGCCGCACGGCGTTTTCTCCCAACATCAAAGAACGTCGCGATTATTCCTGCGCTGTATTTGACGGTGCTGGCGAAGTCGTGGCCATGGGCGACCATATGCCCGTACATCTGGGCTCCATGCCCATGTCAGTGCGCGCGGCGGTGGAAAAACTTACGCTCAATCCTGGCGATGTTGCCATCTTGAACGATCCTTTCTGTGGCGGTACGCACCTGCCGGACATCACATTGGTCGCTCCGGTCTTTGTGGGAGGAAAAAGCAAGCGGGCTGTGAAGCCGTCATTCTACGTCGCTTCGCGCGCGCACCATGCCGATGTCGGCGGAACATATGCGGGATCCATGGGCATCTGCCGCGAGATCTATCAGGAAGGCATTCGTATTCCGCCCATCAAGCTGATTGCCGGCGGGAAGTTGCAGGATGACGTCTTCCACCTGCTGCTCAACAACGTGCGTACTCCGGAAGAGCGCGAAGGAGACCTGAACGCGCAGATTGCCGCATGCCATACCGGAGCGGAGCGGCTGCTGGAGATCACCGAGCGTTATGGAATGGCGCGTGTGCAGCATGTAATGGATGATTTGCAGGAATATTCAGAAAAGCTGATGCGGACGTTTCTCGGCAAGGTCCCGCATGGCCGTTACGAAGCCGAAGATTTTCTGGATGACGATGGCGCTGGTTCGGGGCCGGTGCGGATTGCTGTGGCGCTTACGTTTCAAAAGGCGGCAACGGGCAAGCCGCTGGTCGTGGTGGATTTCAGCGGCAGCTCAGCTCAAGTAGCCGGCAGCATCAACGCTGTGGATGCGATTACGTTCTCCGCATGCTTTTATGTTTTCCGCTGCCTGCTGCAGGAAGATGTTCCGGCGGCCGCAGGGCTGATGCGACCAGTGCGGATGATTGCGCCTAAGGGAACAGTGGTAAACGCACGGCCACCGGCAGCTGTCGCGGGCGGAAATGTGGAGACTTCACAGCGTATCGTCGACGTGCTTCTGCGGGCGTTGGCCAAGGCAATGCCGGACCGCGTGCCTGCTGGTTCTTCCGGCACCATGAATAATTTGACCATCGGCGGCATCGACGAGCGCACCGGCGAGCCTTTTGCCTATTACGAAACAATCGCCGGAGGCATGGGTGCGCGTCCTGATCGACCGGGCGTGAGCGGCGTGCACACGCACATGACGAACTCACTCAATACTCCGGCAGAGGCGCTGGAGTATGCCTATCCCTTGCGCGTGACCGAATATTCTTTACGGAA
>DASXIL010000751.1:0-8341 GCA_036497985.1 Candidatus Angelobacter sp.
CGTGGCCTGGGCCACACCGGCGGCACGCTCGACAAACTGGAATCCATTCCCGGCTTCAACGTGAACCTTTCCGTCGCCGATTTCCGCCGCGTGCTGGCCGAATGCGGAGCTGGTCTGATCGGCCAGACTGCCGAAATCGCCCCTGCCGACAAAAAGCTTTACGCCCTGCGTGACGTTACCGGCACCGTGGAAAGCCCATACCTGATTTGTGCGTCGATCATGAGCAAAAAGCTGGCGGAAGGCATTGACGCCCTTGTCCTCGACGTAAAAACCGGCAGCGGCGCGTTCATGAAGTCAGAAAAAGACGCGGTCTTTCTGGCCGAGCTGATGGTTGAAACCGGACAGCGCCTGGGCAAGCGCGTCTCTGCGCTCATTACTGATATGGACCAGCCTCTGGGCCACGCTGTGGGCAACGCGCTGGAAGTTGCGGAATGTATTGACGTGCTGAACGGCCACGGCCCGGACGATCTGCGCGAGCTAAGCCTGGTGCTCGCCGCATCTATGTTTCTTCTGGGAAAGCGAGTTCGCAGCGTCGCTGAAGGCAGGGCACTAGCTGAGCAGATGATTTCCACGGGCAAAGCCCGCGAAAAATTCCGTGAAATGGTTCGTCTTCAGGGCGGAAACGCCGCGGTGATGGATGATCCCAGCCTTCTGCCGCAGGCAAAACAAAAAGCCGATATCAAAAGCCCCGCTTCCGGTTTCGTTACCGCCATGATGTGCGAGCAAATCGGCATCGCAGGAGTCCTGCTGGGCGGCGGGCGCGCACGCAAAGAAGATTCCGTCGATCCCGCCGTAGGAATCATCGTCCACAAAAAAGTTGGCGATTCTGTTGCTGCCGGCGAAGCGCTCTGCACCGTTTATTACAACTCAGCCGAGCGTCTGGCCAGCGCCGCGCCGCTCATCGAAAAGAGCTATACGATTACACCCGCTGCGCCGCTGCAAAAACGCCCGCTCGTCCATCGCGTCATTGGCGACGAATGATTGCCTCCAGCGAAGCCGTCATCCCGACGGCCGTTAGGTGAGCACGCGTAGTCTTCAGCGTGCGAGTAGGCCGGAGGGACCTTGTGTTTTTCCCTACCCTTATGCCACGTCCTGCGCGATCAGCGGCACCACCTCGCGCAGCAACGCTTTGAATTGTCCTGCAATCTTCTTTCCGATCTCCAGCACCTCTTCATGATTGATCGGCGTATCCGTAGTTCCTGCCGCCATGTTGGTCACGCAGGAAATTGCCAGCACTTTCATTCCCATTTGTCGCGCCGCAATCACTTCCGGCACCGTGGACATTCCTACCAGGTCCGCGCCAACCGTCCGCAAAAAGCGTATCTCAGCGGGCGTTTCATAACTCGGCCCCAGCATGGCCGCGTACACGCCTTCGCCCACTGGAATATTCAGCCGCTTCCCGGCGTCGACCGCCATCTTGCGATAATCCCGCGCATACGCTTTGCTCATGTCGATAAATCGCAGCCCCAGGTTCGGATCTTCCGGCCCCACCAGCGGGTTCTGCCCCTGCAGGTTGATGTGGTCGCTGATCGCAACCAGCCTTCCTTGTCCGTAGTCCGGATTGATGCCGCCTGCAGCGTTCGTCAGGATCGCGGCGTGCACGCCCATGCGCGAAAACACTCGCATGGGGAACACCACGCTGCGCACCGGATAGCCTTCATAAAGATGCACGCGTCCCTGCATCACCACCACCGGACACTCTCCGATATTGCCCATCACCAGTTGGCCTGCGTGTCCCACGGCGGTGGAGCGCGCAAAATGTGGGATATCGTTGTAGCTGATGCGGACGGCCTCCGTCATCTCGTCGGCAAATCCTCCAAGCCCCGATCCCAGCACAATCGCCACGGTCGGTTTAATTGGGCTCTTTGAGGAAATATGCTTGGCTGCGAATTCTGCCTGCGTAAAATCGTCGCTGATGCTCATCGTTGGTCGCGCAAATATGGGTCGCGCAAATCCTTTCCATCGCAAGCGCAGCTTGAGCGCCGTGCGGAACTCAAATTGTAATGCTATAGTTCCCTCCATGTTAGTCTCGCGCTCGTTCAAAGCTCTGCGCATCTGCCTGGTCACCCTCTTTATTGCGATTCACGCTCCCTCCGCTTGGTGCCAAAAGAAGCCTGCGCCTGCCGTTACAGCCGAACAGAAGACCGCGCGATATTTTGAGTCTATCCGCGCCCAGTCTTTGCTTCTCCACGCCTTTCTGCAGCAGATGCCCAAGGGCGGCGATCTTCACAACCATCTTTCCGGCGCGGTCTATGCGGAAAGCTTTATCAAGTACGCTGTTCAAGACGGCTTATGCGTGGATCGCGCTGTTCTTGCTCTCACGCAACCTCCATGCGATCCAGCCGGCGGCAAGCCGTCCGCGAGCGTCGCCCTGCAGGACAGCACTCTGTACGGCCAGCTTCTGGACGCCTTCTCCATGCGCCAGTTCGTCGCTGGTGCAGAATCCGGCCACGACCATTTCTTTGCGACTTTCGGCAAGTTTGGTCCTGCCACCAACCGCCACACGGCGGAGATGCTGGCGGAAGCGCGGTCCCGCGCCGCTGCCGGCCATCTGCAATATCTGGAGACCATGTTCAACCCCGATGGCGGCGCCGCTGCGCGTCTTGGCGCTTCTCTGGGATGGAACGATGATCTGAGCAAACTTCGTGACCAGCTCTTGTCCGGCGGTCTTGGCAAGATCGTGGCCGATGCCGGCAAATTTCTGGACGATACTGAAAAGAAAGAGCAGGAAGAGCTCCGCTGCGACCAGCCGCAACCAGATCATGGCTGCAACGTGCAGGCCCGCTATCTATATCAGGTGGCGCGCGGCCTGCCCAAGGAAATGGTCTTCGCTCAGATCCTCGCCGGTTTTGAAATGGCTTCTAAAGACCCGCGCGTCGTGGGCCTGAACTTGGTGATGCCTGAAGATGCGTACCTGCCGATTCACGATTTCAATCTGCATATGCACATGCTGGATTTTCTGCACGGTCTCTATCCCAAAGTTCACATCACGCTCCACGCCGGTGAACTCACACAAAATCTTGTTCCACCGGAGGAACTCTTTCATGTCCGCGCCTCCATTGAGCAAGGCCATGCTGCGCGCATTGGCCATGGCGTTGACGTAATGCAGGAATCCGATCCGGAAGCTCTTCTACGCATGATGGTCCAGGATAATGTTCTGGTTGAAATTTGCCTCACCAGCAATGACGTGATTCTTAACGTCACCGGCGATCATCATCCGCTGCCCATGTATCTGAAGTTCGGCGTGCCTGTCGCTCTTGCTACAGACGATCCCGGCGTCTCTCGCGGCGACATGACGCAGGAATTTGAGCGCGCCGCGGAGACCTACCATCTGAAGTATCAAGATCTGAAGAAGTTTGCCCGCGCCAGCCTGGAATACAGCTTTTTGCCGGGAGAAAGCCTCTGGAAGAATAAGGGATCGTATGAAATGAAAAGTGAGTGCGCTGGCGTTCAATCCATGAGCAGCTCTCGCCCTGCCTGCGACCAGTTGCTTAGGAAAAGCCCAAAAGCTGAGGCTGAACTCAAGCTGGAACTCACTTTCGATGAATTTGAGAATCACGTTACGCCACCTGCCCAAGCTCGTCGTCCACCGGCCTCAAGTAAAAATTGACTGGCCTTGCATCTTGACACTCCAGCTACAATGGACGAGATTTTTTCAACGCCATCTCAACTTTTCCCTTAGAAGGACCCCAATGTCGCGATACGCGGGTTTGCTGGGCATCATCGTCTTTTTGTCGGTCGCATATCTATTCTCCACTAACCGCCGCGCCATCCGGCTCAAGACGGTCCTGTGGGGGCTCGGTCTGCAATTCCTGTTTGCCTGGATCGTGATCCGCTTTACCTGGGGCCAGCGGACGCTGCAAACAGCCGGAACAGCTGTAAATAAACTGCTGGCTTACGCTTTTAAAGGATCAACTTTTGTTTTTGGAAATCTCGGCTACCCTGCCGATCCTAACGCGCATTTGCCTTTTCTCGATCCGGGTTCGTCTCAGTTGGGTTTTATCTTTGCCTTCCAGGTATTGCCGACCATTATTTTTGTCTCGGCTTTTTTTGCCCTGCTGTATCACCTGGGCGTGATGCAGATCATTATCAAAGGCATGGCCTGGGTCATGAACCGCTTGATGGGCGTGAGTGGCGCGGAGTCTCTCAACGTGGCGGCGTCCATCTTCATGGGCCAGACTGAAGCTCCGCTTACCATTCGGCCTCTGCTGCCGGAATGCACACGCTCGGAGCTTATGACTATCATGACGGCGGGCATGGCGCATGTTTCCGGCGGAATTATGGCCGCCTATATCGGCTACGGAATCAAAGCGGAAAACCTGCTGGCGGCAGTTATCATGACCGCGCCCGGCACAATCCTCATGGCCAAAATGCTGGTGCCGGAAACAGAGCAGCCTAAAACAGCAGGCACCGTGGAAATCTCCAAAGAGGAGATGCATAAGGACGCGAACATTCTTGGCGCCATCGCGCGGGGCACCATTGATGGCGGACAGCTCGCCTTCAACGTGGCGATCATGTTGATCTCGTTTTTGGCCCTCATCGCCATGGTCAACGGCATCATGGGCTGGACTCACAACCACTTCGCGTTCTTCCCGCAAAGCATTCAAAAGGTGCTTGGCGTAATTTTTGCTCCCGTCGCGTGGTTGATCGGCGTGCCGGGAAAAGACATCGGCGCGGTTGGCAGTCTTCTGGGTACGCGGACGGTGATCAATGAACTAGTTGCCTATTCAGACCTCGGCGCTATGAAGGCTGCGCTCGATCCGCGCTCCGTTACCATCGCCACTTTTGCTCTCTGCGGCTTTGCCAACTTCAGCTCCATCGGCATACAGATCGGCGGCATTGGCGCTCTTGCGCCCAACAAGCGTGACCAGCTCGCAAAACTCGGCTTCCGCGCCATGATCGCCGGTACCATGGCAAATCTCATGTCGGCCTCGATTGTGGGCCTTTTGATGCGGAGCTGAGTTGTCGAATCTCAGTCCACGGAACGGAGCAGGCATTCCGCCTTCGATCTCTTGCACCGCGGGTGGACCGCAGGCGCCCTCGCCTGCGTAGAGTTTATTTCCTAAATGAGCTGCTGAGAGGTGGGAAGGAATGACCGCAGCTAAAACACAAAGGCTAATTGCCAGTTGCTAATTGCTAGCTGCGCCAGGTTGTATAATGCTCGGGCTCGGCGATCATCGTAAAAACTGTGGGGGTTTATGCGCTTTAAAGCAATCGCTGCGGTAGGAATTCTGTCTCTTGCGTCCATGGTTCCAGCCTTTGGACAAGCCACAACCAAGATCGGCGTCATTACTTCTCTCACCGGTAGCCTGGCGGCTTTCGGTGAAGCGCATAAAAATGGCTATGCCATCGCGCTCGATGAAATCAACGCCAAGGGCGGCGTTCTGGGCAAAAAGATAGAGCTGGATTTTTATGACGACCAGAGCAAGCCCGACCAGGCCGTTCAGGGTGTCTCCAAACTGGTCGATCAGGACCAGGTTCCCGTGCTGCTAGGCTCGTATTCCAGTGAAAGCACCAAGGCCATTGTGCCTGCTGTTTCGCAGCGAGAGACGCCCCTCATCATCCCTACTGCCACAGCCGATAACGTAATGGACTCCAAGTCACCATGGATCTTCCGCGTCTGTGCCGGAGCCAATGACTATGCCAAAGCGACCATCGCATTCTTAAAGGCCAATGGTGCGCCCAAAAAGATGGCGATTGTTTATGAGAATACTAACTTCGGCCAGTCGAACATGAAGGCCATGACCGCCGCCGCGAAGGAAGTCGGTATTGAATTGGTCGCCGTTGAGTCGTATGAAGCCAAGTCTCCCGACTACAAGGCAGTGTTGCAGCGCGTGAAGCAGGCAAATCCTGACGTGATTTATTTCTGCTCTTACCTTCTTGACGCTACAACGCTCATGCGCCAGTCCAGGGAAGTGGACTTGAACCCCAAATATTACACTTCAGCCGGTACTGGCTTTGCCGCCGCGGAATTTCCCACGGAAAAAGGCGCGGGCAAAAACGCCGAATATACTTTCTCCGTTTCCCAATGGCTGCCGGAAGCCAAGTGGGCGGGCTCAAAGGAATTTGACGCCGAATTTTTCAAGCGCTTCAAGACTCACCCGGCTTACCATGCCATCCAGGCGTATGCCGCTTTGCGCGTGGCCGCTGAGGCCATCAACAATGCCAAGTCGCTGGAGCCGTCCAAAATTCGCGACGCCATCAAGAACATCAATATGTCTTCCACTCCGTTTGGCCCTATCAAGTTTGATAACGGACAAAACCAGCATCCCGTACTGATCACGCAAGTTCAGCAAGGACAGTATCGGGTGGTTTTCCCGGCAGACGCCGCGGAAACCAAGCCGATTATTCCTGCGCCGGTGTGGTCCAAGAGATAATCGGCGGCACGGCACATAAACACCGCGTGTAGTTCTTGCGGGCAGGGGGCTAAATACGTTTGGTTCGCTTCTTACAAGCCTGTGCTGATGGTCTATTGACCGGGGCGCTCTACGCCGTAATCGGAATGGGTTTGGCCCTGATTTTTGGCGTCATGCGCATTGTCAACTTTGCGCATGGCGCCTTCCTCATGGTGGGCATGTACGCCACCTACGTTCTCTTCGATTACTTCAAAATCAATCCGTACATAGGCTTCATTCCTGCGGGCATCGCGCTATTTATCTTCGGCTATCTCATCTACATGGCGCTGATCCGGCCCATTCGTGATCGCTCCCACTTCATGCAGATCCTCATGACGATGGGGATCGGACTGATTCTCACCGACGCCGCGCAGCTCATCTTCAAGGCCGACTATCGCCAGACGAACATCGACCTGATCAACCGCAGCGTTCACCTCGGACCGTTTGGAGCGAACGCCGCTGAGGTACTTTCATTTGTCATCGCCGTTGCGTTTGTCATCGGTCTGCGCTCATTCGTGGTTCGAAGTCTTACCGGCCAGGCCCTGCGCGCCATCTCGCAGAATGCGGAGATTGCTCCGCTCATGGGTATCAATCTTGTTCGTATTCAGGGCATCAGCTTTGCCCTGGGGACCGCCCTTGCAGGCATCGCCGGCGGATTGCTGCTGCCCCGGCTCTATCTTTTTCCCGGCGTTGGTGAAGACTACACCACCAAAGCTTTTGTGATGGTTGTGCTCGGAGGCATGGGCTCCATTGAAGGCGCGGCCTTTGGCGGATTGGTGCTTGGACTCTCGGAAAGCGTGACCAGCCTTTATCTCGGCAATCAGTGGGCCTTGATCATCGACTTCGTTCTGTTTCTCCTGGTGCTCTCATTCAAGCCCGCCGGCATCATTGGGAGGCAGCGCGCATGAGTCTCTTGAAAAGCTGGAAGTTTTGGGTCTCTCTCATCGTTGTGCTGGTGTGGGCACGCATGCCCTGGTTCATTCGCAACAATTACCAGCTTCAGGTGCTCTTCCGCATCACCCTGTTCGCTGCCTTGGGACTTGCCTGGAACCTGGTGGGTGGCTATGCCGGACAGCTCTCACTCGGTCATGTGGCTTTCTTCGGAGTGGGCGCTTACGGGCTTGCGCTTTTTGCCGACCTTGGCATTCCCGTTTGGATCGCCGTATTTCTCGCTGCGCTGGTGTCCACTGCATTCGCCGCCGTAATAGGTATAATCTCCTTCCGGCTTCGCGGCCCTTATTTCACTCTCGCCACCATCGCCTTTGCTGAAGTCCTGCGTCTGGCAGCTACCAACCTGAATGTAACCGGCGGAGCCATTGGATTGACCATGCCCGGGCTCTTCGTTGGCAGGACATTCTGGCGATCGTTCTATCTCGCCGCCGTAGCCTTGGCCGTGATCTCCTTCATCACGAATTATTGGGCCTCGCGCTCACGCTTTGGTTATTACCTCATGGCCATTCGTGAAGACGAGGACACCGCTGCCGCCGTGGGCATCAACACAGCCCGCTGCAAACTGTATGCGTTGCTCATGAGCGCGTTTCTTACCGCGCTGGCCGGGGCTCTTTACGGCAGCGCATTCCAGTTCATTGTTCCTGACAGCATTCTTACCATCGATATTTCCATTCAGATTGCCATCATCACCATGCTGGGCGGCGCTGGAACATTGCTCGGCCCCATTGTGGGCGCGGTGCTGCTGCTGACCGCTTCAGAGGCCTTCAAGAACGTCTTTCAGGAAAGCCATCTCCTGATTTACGGCGTCTTGATCGTCGTGGTGGTGCTGTTCCTGCCTGAAGGCATCGTCGGCGGATTGCAGCATCGCTTCCGCAAACGGATCAAGCCGCCCAAGGATGCCAAGCCCCAACCGGTCTTAGGCGGAGCTGCGCAATGACGCCGATTCTGGAAATGGAGAACGTCACCAAGCGCTTTGGCGGTCTCAGGGCCGTGAA
>DASXIL010000752.1:0-4208 GCA_036497985.1 Candidatus Angelobacter sp.
CTTAAAACATAAGTTATTTCAACGTTTGACTGAAGACGTGGGCCACCCAAAACTGCGAGAACATTTAGCATCCGTCACCGCACTCATGAAGGCTTCTGACAAGTGGGAGCAATTCATGAAGATGGTTGACCGATCACTACCACGCTACAAGGAACTGCCTTTATTTGATAACCAACTAGAGTCCGCACAATGACACTAGTTTTCAGTAGTTTCTTTCACCATACACGGGGATGCCCCACCCTTTCGCGGTGTTTGCGAAAGAGTGGGATTCGATTCATTATCTCTCACGCGCTTTGGCCCACGAGATAAGTGTCAGGGCATGACTTGAGCGTATAGCACGAGATGCCCCTGAGCTTGGCGAAGGGGAAGTGAGGGCTGCGCAGTCATGCCGTAAGGACGGCTGAAGAAATTCTTCCTCTCTGCCGAAGGCCCGCGCGTAGCGAAGCGCCAGCGCGAATAAAGAATTCTGAAAACCTGACCTCGCCTGCCCCTGGGCCTGTTCCTCGGAACGCCCCGGACCCCTTGGATCAGGCCTGAAAGCGCATTCCAACCCGTTAAAATCGAAGGCCGGAACGCCCGTTGCGCGAAATCCCAATATTTTCGCGCGCCGCCAGCCCCAAAATCGGCATTTTGGGGTAGGGTGTTGTATCCTCTTAAGAGCACAATTTAAAGAGTCCCAATTAAGCATTCACTTAACATTGGCACGGAGGAATAGCTTGGCAGAAGTCCGATTACAGGAAGGCGAGCCGCTGGAAAACGCGCTGCGCCGGTTTAAACGTAAAGTCCAGACGGAAGACATCATTAAGGAAGTAAAGCGCCACTCGTATTATCTGAAGCCGGGTGAGAAGAAGCGCGTGAAGCAGGCCCTGGCACGCAAGCGGGCAAAGAAAAAGATCCGCAAAGACCGCGACTCCCGTTCCGACCGCGACTAGCGTTTCTCGCCGCCTTAAATTGCGCGGCAGCTCGATTTCCGAAATCTAATCCACGCCCTTTATTCCGGCCCTTCGCGAACTATACAAAGCGAAGGGCACGGGTGCATTCCTGCGTCCTGATAACCTGTTTTTCTGCAAAACAAGCCGCCGTACGGTAAAGACGATCTCAGGAGCAAGCGAAGAACTGCCGTCTTCATGCTTGAAGGACTTAACCAACGGCAAAAGCAGCTTGCAAGGCCCATGGCAATGGCGTTATCTTGCCGTAACGAGCCAGAAAGGCGGGACCGTGCTGAAGTCATCGAATCAGCTCCTTTCCAATGCCATCCTTCTCATCGCTTTCATCGGGTTCTCTTCCATTCTGTATGGCCAGAGCGGAACGAGCGATCCTATTCCTGCCCAGGCAACCGATCCCGGCCAAAAGATTCCTGCCGTTAAAGTAACCACTCGGCTTGTCATCGTGGACGTGGTGGCGCATGACAAAAAAGGCCACGCTATTACCGATCTGGAAGCTACTGATCTGCGAATTCTGGAAGATGGCAAAGAACAGCTGATCCGTAGTTTCGTTTTTCAGCGTGGCGGCCAGCCCACTGGAGAGACGGCGCAGGAACAGGTTGCATTGCCCGCTAACATGGTGAGCAACGCGCGCAAATATTCGCCAAACGCTGCATTGAATGTAATTCTGCTTGACTCGCTCAACAGCAATTTGCTGAATCAGGTATACGTGCGTGCTGAAATGGTGAAATTCCTGGAAAAACTTCCGCAGGGTCAGCCCGTCGCCATTTTCACTCTCGGCAGGAAGTTGCACATGGTCCAGGATTTCACCACAGACCTTACCGCACTGAAACGAGTGATTGCGGCGTTCAAGGGGGAAGGGCCTGTTTTAACGCAGAATCCCGCTGGTACATCGGAAGTGCCTATGGTTCCAACCGGATTTGCGGAACAAACGCTGGCGGAGAAGGCCCCGCAGATGCTGGCCCAGATCAAAGACTTTGCGGAACAAACCACTTCCGACCAGAACGATGTGCGGATCCAGTACACATTTGCCGCCCTGACTTCTCTGGGACGAATGCTTTCCAGATACAAAGGAAGAAAAAATCTGATCTGGATATCTGAATCCATTCCCATGAATATTTTTTCTGATTTCAACACCATCACCCGGTTGAACCCAAATGCTGGTGCTGACGGCAAGATCCAGGGACAGAATACGGGATATAAAACGAATCGCGGCTATGCAGACAGGCTTGCATATCTGGGGAGCCTCCTGGCTGATGCCCAGGTCGCTGTGTATCCCATCGATGCTCGCGGGCTCATCGGCAGCCCTCTTTATAACGTAGCCAGCAACATCTCCGGGCAGGGCGGGAGTGCCCTGGGCGGGCTGGCCATGAAGGCGGAAGGAAAACAGTCGGAAGAGCTCTTTCAATCGCACGTTGCCATGCTGGACCTGGCGGACAAGACCGGCGGCAAGGCGTATTACAACCGCAACGATATCAATAATGCGCTGGGCGATGGGATTGACGACGGTTCTACTTATTACATGGTCGGCTATTACCCGCAAAACAAAAAGTGGGATGGCCGCTTCCGCAAGATTGAAGTGAAGACGCGCCGCCATGGGATCGATCTTCGTTATCGTACTGGCTATTTTGCCCTCGATCGGGCCGCATACCTGGCTGAGCATCCGGAACAGACAGACATTGACTTCAGTCAGGCGTTGAGCCTGGAGTCGCCCATCAGCAGCGCGCTCCAGTTTGAAGCGGAAGTGAACCCGCCCGCTGCCGATTCCCCGCTAGCGGCCGATTCCCCGCTAGCGGCCAATCCAAAGATGGTCCATCTGCGCTACGCTATTGATCCATACGGAATCCAATTCACGCCAGGAGCCGACGGTCTGCAACACGCTCAGGTGGATTGCGCCGTGCGGGCATTTGCACCCCGCGATCTCGATAAGCCGGTGAAAACCGAAGGCACCAAGATCAATGCGGCGTTAAAGCCTGATGCACTGGCCAAAATCAAATCCAGTTTTTTCCCATGTGAGCTGAAAGTTGATCTGCCTCCGGGACAGTATCTTCTGCGGTTGGCCGTAAGGGATGGCACCAGTGGAATCGTTGGATCAGTGAATGCGCAAGTCACCGTGCCTGCGCAGCCTGTGGCCGCGCGCTGATCAGAAAAGCGCACGCTGAGAAAAGAAGTCTTTGCCTCGGTACATTGGGAAGGGCCAGGCGTTGCGGGACTGCCGGCGCTATCTGTGATTCAGCGGTTCCCGCCCCATGAACCTCCGTTCGGCTTCGAAATATAATCAAGCCATGACAACTGCCGCCAACAATCGGCTGAAGGATCGGGCCGTAAAGCACCAGATCGAAGAGCGCCAGATCGACGAGTTGCGCCAGACGATCCGCCATCACGAACATCTTTATTACGTTCTGGACGCGCCTGAACTCCCCGACGCCGAATTTGATCGCCTGATGCAGGAGCTAAAGCGGCTGGAAGCGGCGCACCCCGAGTTGATCACCAGGGATTCACCCAGCCAGCGTGTCGGCGGCAAGCCGCTGGAAGGTTTCCCCAAGGTGCAGCACTCGCGGTCCATGCTCTCACTGGACAACGCCTATAACGAGCAGGAACTGCGCGACTGGGACCGGCGTGTGCGCGAATCGGCCGGCAGCGAAAAACTGGAATATGTATGCGAGCTCAAACTGGACGGCATGTCGCTGGCGCTTACGTATCAAGGTGGCCATCTGCTCAAGGGCGCCACGCGCGGCGATGGCTCCATTGGAGAAGACGTAACCTCGAATGTGAGGACTATGCGCTCCGTTCCGCTTTCCGTACCAGCCACGACCCTAAAAAAGGCCGGAGTGCCGGCTGACTTTGAAGTTCGCGGTGAGGTGGTAATTCCATTGCTGGCGTTTGAACGCCTGAATGAGGACCGCGAGCGGCAGGAGCTGAGCAAGTTTGCCAATCCTCGCAACGCAGCGGCCGGGACGATCCGCGTCTTAGAGCCAAATATTGTTGCGCAACGACGGTTGGATTTCTACGCGTACTTCCTTTTGGTCGATGGCAAGTTCTACCCAGAGCACCACGATGATTCGCTAAAAGCGCTTCATGCGCTTGGATTCAAGGTAAATTCAAATCATCGGCTGGCGCGCGATATCGACCAGATGCTGGAATTTATAGCCAAATGCGAGCAGCTGCGGGACAAGTTGCCGTATGAAATTGATGGCGTTGTCATCAAAGTAAACTCTACGCGAACGCAACAGCGGCTGGGTTTTACCGGTAAAGCTCCGCGTT
>DASXIL010000753.1:0-7985 GCA_036497985.1 Candidatus Angelobacter sp.
GGCCAGACCATTGGAGCTTTTCATGGCGACGATCTGGTGGGCTTTGCCTTCTCCATTCCCGGCAGCAGGGCTGGTCATGCCTATTTGCATTCCCACATGCTGGCCGTGCGCGATTCATTTCGCAATCATGGGCTTGGCCGCAAACTGAAACTCGCGCAGCGTGAAGACGCGATCCAGCAGGGATTTGACCTGCTGGAATGGACTTTCGATCCGCTGGAAATCAAGAACGCCCATCTCAACTTGTCTCGACTTGGGGCCATCGCGCGGCGTTACAGCGTGAACCATTACGGCCATTCGTCGTCGCCGTTGCAAGGCGGCTTACCCACCGATCGTTTGGTCGCCGAGTGGTGGCTCACCTCAAAGCGTGTGGTCAATCTTCTGGATAAAAAACAGCCGCCGCAATTCAAAGTAGAGAAAAAAATTGAAGTCCCGGCACAGATTTATGCCTGGAAAGCTTCGCCTGAGCAGCGGCACAAAGCGTCCGACGTGCAAAAGCGCAATCGCGAACAATTCATGGCCGCGTTCTCTCAGGGCCTGGCCGCGTTGAGCTATGAACGCGACGCGCAGGAAAACGGCGCATTCATGCTGGGACGTTGGGACGAGAACTGGTCATATGCCTCCCCCGATGAGAATTAGGACCATTAGCGTGCTGCATCGGCGGCTCCATGCGTTTCTGGCAAGAACAGCAATTGGACTTCATAATCCTGAATGTCGCATGAAACGTTCTTCCTCCTCCCTGCACTACAGGACTGAGGAGTTAACCATGACTATTCAAAACATTGTTCTTGCCCACGAACGCGATGCAGCCTGGATCATTGCCCTCTGGAAGGCAATCCATGGCGGCGATCCTGCGCCTGAAGTTGTGGCCGCCCAGGCCATTGCATCCCTCGCTCAGTATCTACATGGCGCGGCCAATTCGCTCACCTTTAGCCAGCTCGAAAAAGGATTTGCCAGCCTTGGTGTGCAGGTCACTGAGACTGCGGGACGCGAGGCGGTGGGACGCGAGGCGGTGGAAGAAGACCGCATCCAACGACCTCGGCAATACTGCTTCAAGTTCCAGGGCAAGACCATTTGCACGGAACTTCCGCAACTGAAGCACATCCAGGCAGCCGCGTAAGCTGAATCTCAATCTCACACGGCGCACTCGTTCGCCCTCCGCGCATGAGTGCGCCCGCTCGCATGATCGATCGGGTACGAGTCTCCTGCATTTGACGCTCGCTGGAAGCAAATTTAGGCTAATTTCTGCAGTCTGTTTCATCGTGGGCGAAAATTTGTCCCTGCCCAAAAACAAGGCTGTGATTTCCTGCCGACCAGAAAGTTTTGTTGTAAGGAGCCCCGTGAAAGTTGAAGCCATTACCTTGCGCGAGATTCATATGCCTCTGGTCCATTTCTTTGAGACCAGCTTTGGTCGCACCACGGAACGCCGCATCCTTCTGCTGACCATTCATACGGACGGGCCGGAGTGCTGGGGAGAATGCGTGGCCGGTGAAGATCCCTTTTATAGCGAAGAATCGATCGACACAGCGTGGTATGCCACCGAGCGATACCTTGCTCCGGCGCTGCTGGGAAAGAAGATTGAACGTGCCGGCGAAGCGGTTGCGTTGTTCGGCAAAGTGCGCGGACATCGCATGGCCAAAGGCGCGGTGGAAAATGCGTTATGGGATGCCGAGGCGCAGGCGCGCAACGTCCCGCTGTGGCAACTGCTGGGCGGAACGCAGAAAGAAATCCCTTGCGGCGTCTCCATCGGCATACAAAACTCACATGAACAGCTGCTGGAAAAAATCGAGACCGAGTTGAACGCCGGCTACCGCCGCATCAAGGTCAAGTGCAAGCCGGGTTGGGACGTTGAAGTTTTTGAAAAGATCCGCGCGCGCTGGCCGCAGATCGTGCTCAGCTGCGATGCCAACTCAGCGTACACGCTGGACCAGGTCGAGCACCTGAAAAAGTTTGACGCGTTCAACCTGCTGATGATCGAGCAGCCGCTCTGGCACGATGACTTCTATTTTCATGCGCGCCTGCAAAAACAACTCAAATCCAGCATATGCCTCGATGAGGCTATCCACGGCTGGCGCGATGCGCAAGCCGCACTGGAACTGGGCGCATGCAAGATCATCAACATAAAAGTCGGGCGCGTTGGCGGATTCAGTGAAGCCGTCGCCGTCCACAACGTGGCCCATCGTGGCGGCATTCCGGTGTGGTGCGGGGGCATGCTGGAAACCGGCATCGGTCGCTCGCACAACATCGCGCTCTCGACGCTCAAAAACTTCACGTTGCCGGGCGATGTTTCTGCTTCAAAGCGCTACTGGAAAGAAGACATCATCGAGCCCGCGGTCGAAGTGTCACCGCAAGGATTTATCAGGGTTCCCGAGACTCCCGGGCGAGGTTTCAAGATCAAGACAGATTTGATTGAAAAGTTGACGGTGCGAAAGCAGACGCTTAAGCCCAGCAATTAGCAATTGGCAACTAGCAATTAGTAAAAGCACATCGTTTAAACAGTCAGGCTAATTGCCAACTGCTATTTGCTAACTGCTTCTCAACGCCTCATTCGGATCTACCTCCGTTGCCCGTCGTGCAGGCAGGTAGCTGGCTACCAGAGAAATTATCAGGAACGCCACTGGAGCCAGAACAAATGTCGTCAGGTCTCGTGCGCTGATTTTGTATAACAAACCTGCGAGCGTACTGGCCATCACCCAGCTCAGGGCCAGAGACACGACCAGGCCGATAACAATTCCAATGACGGCGAGTTTCAGGCCATAACCGACAACCATGCGCAGAATGTCAGCTTTCTCCGCGCCTAACGCCAGTCGGATTCCCAGTTCCTGGCGCCGCTGCGCCACTGAATACGCCAGCACGCCGTAAATGCCGATGATCGCCAGCACCAGCGCCATTGCTGACAGCACTCCCAGCAACGATAAGAACAGCCGCGGGTCAGCGCGCGAGCTGTCCATCAGTTCGTTCACTGTTTGGATGTTCGTGACTGGCTGGTCAGAATCAATTGCAGCAACCTGCGCCCTAACGGCGGAAACCATGCCATGAGGTTCACTGGCCGTACGCACCAGCAAGTTCATGTTTTCCCACGGCAGCTGGGAGAATGGAAAATAGAGCTGTACCGCGGGGTCCAGAGCGAGACCGCGATTGTTCACATCGGCAGCGACGCCCACAACTTCAGAAGCGGGCTGGCGTCCCAGGATGATGTGCTTGCCAACAGGATTCTGGTTTGGCCAGTAGCGGCGCGCCAGCGCCTGATTCACAACCACCACATTGGGAGCGCCGGCTTTATCGGCCTCGGTAAATTCTCTTCCTGCCAGCAACGGAACATGCAAGGTCTTGAACCAGTCGGGACTGATGGCTTCAATGATGATGAACGGACGTTCGGCCAGTGGGACTTCCGGCTGGCCTTCCGGCAGCACCGGCGTGATGCGCTTGGGAACCAGCGGGAGCGCGGCTGAAATAGCGCTGGAACGCACTCCGGGAAGCGCAGAGACGCGGCGCAGAAGATCGTCAAAGAATGCGACTTGTTTTTGGGCGTCGGCGTACTTCACCGTCGGCAGGGAAATGTTCATGGTCAAAACGTTCTGCGGATCAAAGCCGGGATCGACGTGCAGCAACCGGGAAAAGCTTCTAATCAGCAGGCCTGCCGCAATCAAAAGAATCAGGGAGAGCGTTACCTGTCCCACTACCAGAAGACCGCGAAGCTGCATGCTGCTGTGGCCACCGGTGGAGCCGCGGCCTTCATCGCGCAGCGTTTGGTTTACGTTTGTTTTTGAGAGATGCAGGGCGGGAAAGATACCGAAAAGAATCCCGGTAACGACCGAGATCGCGACCATAAACAGAAGCACACGCGCGTCCATTCCAATGGGGATTCCGCGCGGCAGGGCGTTATCGGCCAGGGAGGTAAAATATCGTGTTGCCGCCCAGCTCAACCCCAATCCCAGCAAGCCGCCCAGAAAAGCCAGCAGCACACTTTCAGTCAGTAGTTGAGCGATCAGGACGCTGCGCTGCGCACCCAGCGCTGCGCGTACGGCAATCTCTTTTCTCCGCGAGAGCGCGCGCGAAAGCAGCAGGCTGGCAACGTTCGCGCAGGCAATCAGCAACACAACGCCCACCGCGATCGACAATATCAGCAGCTTTCCCCGGATGTTTTCGACCACTGAGTCCTGCAAATCAGTGACAACCGCCGAAAGATTAGGCTTGGCATCTGGATCTCCTGGATAGTCTTTCTGAAATTGTTGGTTCAGGAGGGTTAATTCTGCCGCCGCGCGCTCCCGTGAAACGCCGGGACGAAGCCGAGCAATGATGCTGAGATAGCCGACACCCTGGCGCAGCCTTTGCGTGGTAAAAAGCGAATGCTCAAAATACCGTGGGCTCCAGATATCCGCCGGTGCAAGGAAAGGGAATTGAATGTTGGCGGGCAACACTCCAATGATGTTGTACGGATTCCCGTCCAGGGCCACAGTCTGATTGAGGATGTTAGGATCGCCGCCGAACCGCATGTGCCAGAGCGAATCACTGATTACGATCACAGGCTTGCCGGCGGGCTGTCCTTCATCCGGCTGGAAGAATCGGCCCAGTTGCGGCTTGACGCCCAATACCCGGAAGAAATCTGCAGACACCCGAGCAGAAGGCACTTGCAGCGGTTCGCCGCGGCCGGTGAGATTGAAGTTGTCATTGGTCGCCGCCACAACCCCGGAAAAAGACTGGCTGTGATCATGCACGCTGTCAAAGCGGTTCAGGCTGCAGCAATGTGACTCGCCATCCTTGCTCTGCACATCCACCGAGATCAGCTGTTGCGGCGCCTCGTAAGGCAGCGCTTTCAGCAGCACCGAACTGGTAATGGTAAAAATCGCTGTATTGCCGCCGATGCCGAGCGCCAGAGTGAAGATAGCAGCAATCGCAAAGCCCGGATTCTTGCGCAGCATACGCGCGCCAAAGCGGAGATCTTGGAGGAATGAGTGCATAGATGTTTCCATTATAGGACGTCGCGTTACGATAAAAGTAATCGGGGCTGCAGGAGCTTTGCTCTTCTTAACACCGTCAGCGCCGGTTTCGGCCGCCGATCATCGCCAACTCGGGCTACTGAATTCAGAGATGGATATCTTTGCGGACAAACATTACCAGCGTATTACCTGGCCGCAGTTCATGTGTACTGTATTCACGATACTGCTTGCCTAGCTGGCGCTCCACCTCGGGAACTTGCGGCTGCAAGGCGATCACAATCGGCTCTGAAGTATCCACGACATGCCCCCAATAGCCGACATGTGTATACTCGCGCAGATACCAAGGCAGCGGCCAATGTTCCGGCGAAACCACAGTAATTCCAATGTCTTTCTTCGCCGGATTTGCTGCCGCGATGGCATCAATTTCATTTACCAGCCCCAAAAAATCCCCTTTGGTGTGCGCGTAAATATAGACATAGGAATCATTGTCATAGTTCACAAAACTGATGTCGATTGCCTGGTACAGAGAAAACAAAATTGCTGCCCCGGCAATTATTGCGGTAAAGGCGCGAGTGCCCGGCTGGTAGGCTTGGCCGATCAGGTCGCCTGCCATGATCGTAAGCGGCAGAATAATGCTCAGAGCCAGCCACGGTGTCTTGTAAGGAACAAGTGAGTAGACCATGAAAATTCCTATCGACCAGAAAGCGCAAAACACAGTGAGGTAATTTCGCGCGCGAATCAGGGCGACCATGGTCCCAATCGATCCCAATACGAGGACAGGAGCCTCTTCTTGCCACATCCATGAAAGATACGTTGACCACTCACGGTTGTAGATCCCCGTTCGTCCGGTCTTGGTCCAGTAGGTAAACGTCAACACCGAATCCAGAATGCCTCTGGGGTTGGTGAAAAAAGACGAGTAGAGCAGGATTGCTATGGCGGCAAAAAGCGCAGCAGCTTGCAGATAGAGCTTGGTCGTTCTGCTGCCATCCTCGCCCCGGACAGGCTCCGGCAGCCACGGCGGGATTTCCTCCGCACGATTTCGCAATCGCAAAAAAATCATGGTGCAGGGAATGGCGATCAGCCAGACCGCCGCGGTAATGATCCACGTTTCTTTCGTTGCGAACAGCATGGCGGCAGATGCAGCCGCCAGCATCAGATAGCGCGGCTTGACGGTATCTCGATACCAAAGCCAGGCCACGATCACTCCCAAAGAGAAAAACACAAACAGGATTTCGTGGATGAAATATCGGGAGAAAAAAACAAAGCCGGGTGAGACAGTGGCAAAGGCCGCGGCTGCAAGCGCGGCAGGCGATCCCAAAAATCGGCGCAGGCAGAGCATCAGCCACACCACGCCCACGCCAAAAGCCGCTGTCACAAAACGAATGGCAAACGTGCTGAGCCCGTGCCCCCAGTGAAACACATTGTTAATGGCCGTGGGAATCACTGCCAGGTAATAGAGCGATGGGCCGTGATAGTTGCTGGGATCGTAGTGGTAATAACCGGTGCGGAAGAGGTTAACCAGAAACAGGCCGTTCACGCCTTCATCGTGATGCAGGGGTTTTTGCGTGAGGAAAATCAGCCGCAGCAAAGCCGCCGCCAGCAGAATGCCCAGGCTACCCCACGACCATCCGTCGCGTGAAGGGCCCGCCAATTCCTGCACTACCACAGGAACATTCGACCGAGTACGCGATCTGCGCTTGCGGGCCTTGGCGGAAAGCTGTGTCATCCGTGCAGTCATCCTAAAGGAAGATCACTTAAATTCAGGACCTGGACACCTCTTCAGAATGCTGTTCCCGCAGGCTTTCCGCAACGTCAATAAATTCCTGGCTCACGTAGCGCGTCTTGGAGACTGCGTCAGCAATAGGGACAGAGCTGATGTCGTTCCCTTTAAGTGCCACCATGCGGCCAAACTTGCCTTGGTGTACCAGGTCAATAGCGCCAATGCCATACCGTGTAGCCAGCATGCGATCAAAAGCCGTTGGCGAGCCGCCGCGCTGGATGTGACCAAGCACAACGGCGCGCGTCTCAAAGCCGGTGCGGGACTCGATCTCAGCAGCCAGGGTGTTGCCAATGCCGCCAAGCCGCACGTGTCCAAACTCATCCGTTTTCCTACGCTCGTTTTCCGCAGAACGTGTGTTAAGTTTGGCGCCTTCCGCCACCACAATAATGCTGAAGTAGCGTCCGCGATCGTGGCGCCCTTTGATGGTCTCAGCAATCTCCTGGATATCGAACGGCTGCTCGGGAATCAGGATTACGTCCGCTCCGCCCGCGATGCCGCTGTAAATGGCGATCCAGCCGGCCTCGCGTCCCATCACCTCCACCACGATCACGCGATTGTGCGCTTCCGCTGTGGTGTGGACGCGGTCAATCGCTTCGGTGGCGATGCTCACAGCCGTATCAAAGCCAAAACACAGATCGGTGCCGGTAAGATCGTTGTCGATGGTCTTGGGAACAGCCACTACTTTCACGCCGCGATCGTAAAGCTTCAATGAAACCGACTGTGTATCGTCGCCACCCAGCGCAATCAGCGCCTCAACGCCATTCTTCTTCAGATTTTCAATGCAGCGCTCCATGCCATTTTCTTTCTTGGATGGATTCGTGCGCGAGGTGCGCAGAATTGTGCCGCCTTGCGGCAGAATTCCTTTCACTGCCTCCAGGTCGAGCGGGCGTGTGATGTTTTCCAGCACGCCGCGCCAGCCTTCCATAAAGCCAACGAACTGGTCCTGATGATGAAAAATGCCCTTGCGAACAATGGCGCGGATTACCGCGTTCAATCCCGGACAATCGCCGCCTCCGGTAAGAATACCGATCTTCATTTTTTTCTACCTCACTTACTTTGGTCCCTGATTTGGTACACGCGATACGCGCCTGCCGACGATAGCGTCTTATATTTCTCCCAGAATTGCTCATTTACCTTGAAAGAAGCAAGTTCCATTGGTCCGACAAGCACGTAATCCACGTTGTACTTCCGCAGTAGGGCTCCCGCTTCAGGCGCTCCTAAATAGATGCGTTCGATATCTGCGCTACGTACAGAATAATCCAGACCGC
>DASXIL010000754.1:0-3279 GCA_036497985.1 Candidatus Angelobacter sp.
ATCGGCGGTTTCCTCTGCACCAATAATGATTTTCTGGCGATCGAAGAAAAAAATCTATTGATCCTCACGGAGGGCTATCCAACCTATGGCTGGCTCGCCGGCCGTGATCTTGAAGCCGTGGGCATTGGCATCCAGGAAGCCCTGAGTGAAGACTACCTGCGCTATCGCATTATCTCCACCGGTTATCTGGGTAAACATATCTCTGATCATGGTGTGCCGATTGTTCAGCCGCCCGGCGGTCACGCCATCTATATTGATGCCCGCGCATTCCTGCCGCACGTTCCGCAAAGCCAGTTTCCCGGAGTTGCGCTGGCCAACGAGCTATATCTTGAGGGTGGCATACGGTCAGTGGAAATTGGCACACTGATGTTTGCCGACGCTGCGCGCATGGATTTGGTGCGTTTGGCCATACCTCGCCGCACCTATACGCAAAGTCATATTGATTACGTGGTTGAGGTCATTCTTGAGGTTTGGAGCCGGCGCCAGAACATCAAGGGACTTAAGTTGGTTTCAGGTGCGCCGTTTCTGCGCCACTTCACGGCAAAGCTTGCGCCACTTGCGTGACGTACTTATCTAATTTTGTTTTCCGGTCTCTGGCAGTTGTCTTAACATAACGGTGAACCGTCTTCGGATTCCGGTTCATCTGCACGCAGGAGGTCTCTACCATGAGACTGGGTGACGATATTGACGACCATTGCTCCAGTTGCAAACGCACTACAGACCACGCAATTGTTTCGGTGATAGGCGAAGAAGTGTTGCGCACGCGTTGCCGCACCTGCAACAGCGAACACAAATATCGCGGCAACAAAAGCCGCAGCAAAGAGATGACCGCCAAAGAGGCATTCGACCATGTGTTGGCCAGCGTTACCGGCGCACAACCGGAACCCTCATCTGCCGCAAAAAAGAAAAAGAAATAACCACAAAGGACACGAAGGAACACAAAGAGATTGCCAAAATTGCAGGATTGCCAGGACTGCCAAAATCGCCGAAATTGAAAAGCAGAGACCTATTCGGATCAGAGCACCTGATCTACCTTAGGAGGGTAATGCGAGGAGGGTAAACGAATCGATCCCCTCTCTTTGTGTTCCTTCGTGTCCTTTGTGGTTAATGCCCTGGCTTGCCTTCCCTCAGCGGCTTCTTTAGTCTGGGTTCGCTAATCTTAGTCCGCTCCACAGGGAGAAGAACTCACCCATGCCAAAATTCTTTCGACCGATAGCTCTATTCGTTTTACTCATTACCGCCATTGCCAGCCCTGCCCAGAAACGCAAACCACAAACAGCCGCCGGCACGGCGCCCTCGCAGCCGATCAAGCTCATGGTGGATGCAACGCATGCGCCGGAAAAGATCCTTCATGCGCAAATGGAGATTCCCGTGGCCGCGGGCGAGGTCAAGCTGGTCTATCCCAAATGGATTCCCGGCGAGCATGGTCCCACCGGCCCGATCACCGATCTAACCGGCCTGCAATTTTTCGCCAACGGAAAGAGACTAAACTGGCGGCGCGATCTGGATGAGATGTACACAATCCACGTCACAGTGCCGCAGGGTGTCAGCACTCTGGAAGCAAAACTGGACCTGGTGATGCCTGCTCCGCCGGAAGGCTTTTCGTCGGGTGCCTCGGCCACAACGCAACTCGATATGCTCAGCTGGAACCAGGTTGTCCTCTATGTTCCCGGAAAGCATACTGACGATATTCCGATCGTTGCATCGCTCAAGCTGCCTGCGGGATGGAAGTATGGCACGGCATTGCCGGTGACCGGCGAGAGCGGCGGCCAAATCAATTTTCAGCAGGTATCTCTGACTACGCTGGTGGATTCGCCGGTGCTCGCTGGAGCGCACTTCCGCCGGATTCCGCTAACACCTGAAGGACCAATTCAGCATTACATCGATGAAGTTTCTGATGGCGACGCAGCTTTGGACATGCCGCAGGCGACCATCGATCAATACAAGCACCTGATCGCTGAAACCGGCGCTCTCTATGGTGCGCGGCATTATCGCGACTATCACTTTCTTTTGACGCTGAGCGACCACACGGCGCACTTCGGGTTGGAGCATCATGAATCAAGTGACGACCGCGTGGCCGAGCGCACCATGGTCGATGACGATGCGCGCTGGCTTGCCGGCGGTTTGTTGCCGCATGAGATGACGCATTCGTGGAATGGAAAATATCGCCGGCCCAAGGGACTGGCAACCCCGGACTATCAGTCGCCCATGGAAGGCGACCTGCTCTGGGTGTATGAAGGCCTTACGCAATATCTTGGCGACATTCTTGCGCCGCGCGCCGGCCTGTGGACCAAACAACAATTCCTGGATGAAACTGCCGAAACTGCTGCCGCCCTGGACCACACGCCGGGTCGCTCATGGCGTCCGCTGCAGGACACTGCAGACGCCGCGCAGCTTCTCTATGGCGCGCTGCCTGAGTTTGAAAGCTGGCGTCGCAGCGTGGATTACTATCCTGAAGGCTTTCTGATCTGGCTGGAAGCCGATACGATTATCCGTCAGCAGACCAAGGGCCAGAAGTCGATGACTGATTTCTGCCACATCTTTCACGGCGGCGGCAACACTCCGCCCAAGGTCATCCCTTATACATTTGATGACGTGGTGAAAACGCTCAACGATGTCACGCCTTATGACTGGGCAAAATTCCTGCGCGACCGGCTGGATACTTACGGCCCGGGCGCTCCTCTCGGCGGCATCACCAACGGCGGCTGGAAGCTGGTCTATGACGACAATCCCAGCGAGTTCACCAAAGCCATGGAAAAAGTTCGCAACGCAGTGGATGCGCGCTTCTCCATCGGTCTCTCACTCGATGATAAGGGCGGCATTCGCGACGTGATTGTTGACAGTCCCGCATGGAAAGCAGGCGTTGCGCCCGGAACCACGCTGGTGGCCGTGAATGGCAGAAAGTACAATCCTGACCTTCTCCGCGACGCGCTCAAAGCAGGGAAGGGAAACGGCCCGAACCTGGAATTGCTGGTGATGAACGGCGATTACTACAAAACTTTCACGCTCAATTATCACGATGGCGAGAAGTACGCTCATCTGGTGCGCGATGAATCGAAGCCGGACGTGCTGAGCGAGATTATTAAGCCACTGGCGAAATGAGCAGCTAGTGCTGGCTTCGGGATTCTTTGCTTTTTAGAATCAGGGCGGCGACTTCATCTGCGAGAGCCGGGTCAAGTTGGGCAATCAGCGTTTGCTGCTCAGACGCAGCGGCAAGATCGTCAATTCGCACATAGCTCCAGGCAAGCCAGCCTCGCGTTGTGGCAGAATCTGGCTTGA
>DASXIL010000755.1:0-6727 GCA_036497985.1 Candidatus Angelobacter sp.
CACTCACTGCTGTTCTCAACATCAACCAAAAGGGGACATTTCTAATGAGTTAAGGATGGGGACATTTCTATTGTGGTATGACATATGTGATCCAAATCATTGACCCCAAAATGGGCCTTGTTTTAGACTGCTAATTCATGATTTTGAAATTGAAATTCAATTTCATTTTCAAAATGGAACTGCTCGATTTGGAGACGCCCTTGTTCTATCGAAGTCTTAAATCTCTGGGATTGCTGGCATGTGTGGCCGGCGCACTGGTGCTTCCGCGCAAAGTCAGCGCGCAGGAGAATTACTTTGTCACATACACCCATCACATGGAGGAGCCCGGAAATCTGGAGTTTGCTACCAAGTCCGTCAGCGGATTTCCCCGCGCCGGCAATGCGTTTTGGGGGAACGCCATAGAGATGGAATACGGCGTTAAGACCTGGTGGACGTCAGAGCTTTATCTGGATTCGCAAACCACGGCCAATGAGAGCAGCTTGTTTACCGGGTTCCGCCTGGAGAACCGCTTTCGTCCGCTCTTGCAGGAGCACTGGATCAATCCTGTGCTCTATGCTGAGTTTGAGGACATCAATAGCGCCGACAAAGCATTGCTGGAAGTGGTGGGGCATGATGGCGTTGCGGATTTTCTCACCCGCAATGATCGCAGCGAGAAGCAACGCGAAGTGGAACTGAAGCTGATCCTGAGCAGCAACTTCAAAGGCTGGAATGTGGCTGAGAATTTTACTTCAGAAAAAAATATCGCAGGCGAACCGTGGGAGTTTGGCTACGCTGTGGCCGTAAGCCGGCCGTTATCGCTGGCCGCCAGCGCCAGGGACTGCCGATTCTGCCGGGAGAACTTTACGGCGGGAGCGGAGCTTTACGGTGGGCTGGGCGACCGCTACAGCTTTGGTCTGCAGGATACATCGCATTATCTGGCTCCAACGCTGGCGTTTCATGTGCCGAGCGGCCCGACATTCAGCATTTCTCCGGCGGCCGGACTGAACAGCAACAGCCATGGCTTCCTGCTGCGCTTTGGCGTCGCCTATGAAATCAATCAAGTAGTTTCACGGCTGAGAGGGAAATGACCGTGCGAACAAGAAAAATGAGCACAAAAAACCTTCCTCTGCTGATGGGCCTTATCTTGTTATTGGGATCGACGCTTCTTTTTGCCGGTGCGGGTGATGGTATGTGGCTGACCAGAGTGCCGGACAATCAGCGCAGCCGGGAGAATCCCTTTGCCGGCCAGCCGAATGCCATTGCCGCGGGCGCGAAACTCTTCCGCCAAAACTGCTCAGCCTGCCATGGCAGTGAAGCGCTGGGGACTAAAAAATACCCCAACCTGCACACTGAAGAAGTGCGCGCGGCGACAGACGGCGAACTGGAATGGCTGCTGAAGAACGGCAGCATGAAAAACGGAATGCCTTCCTGGTCGAGGCTCCCGGAACAGCAAAGATGGCAGATTGTGGCTTTCTTGAAAACGCTGCAGTAAAACTCTTTACCACAGAGGACACAGAGATACAAAGAGTTGTCAGTCTTGTCAGCCGACTACTCCGTGTACCTCTGTGCTCTCTGTGGTGAAGAAGATGTTAGTTCCCGTTCGGGCGGCGTTCACGCTCGTACGGTTTTTCCAGATATTTCCGCGCTTCGTCCAGAGCGCCCTGCGTGGGGTCTCCGGTCTGGATGGCCTGGCGATATTCATTCACGGCGCGCTCACGCTGGCCGGTGGTATCAAAGATCTTGCCCAGCATGATGTGGCTCCAGACTTCAGTCCAGCGAGGATCGCCATCGCCATTGAGCGACTCACGAAATTCATTGGCCGCCGACTGGTAATTGCGTTGCGCAAAGAAAATATCTGCAATGCGGTAATGTGCCAGCGAACTGTTCTTGTTTACATCCAGGGCTTTATTCAGCTCGGTAAGCGCCTCAGAAAGATTGCCCTGTGCAGTAAGCTCCTGCCCGCGCCGGATGGCAACGCGCACGCGCAGATCGCCGGAATTTTTGAGCACCCAGTTGTTGGGATCGAGCACCAGGCGGCGCGGCTTGCCGAAGGTGTCAACCGAGAAAGCGGAATCCGTGCCGACAACCTCAATGCGTTTCATCTCCGTCTGGCCATCTGTATCAACTTTCAATTCCAGCGGCATGCGGAACAGATCAAGGTCCTGCGTGATTTCGCCGACAACGCGGAAGCCTTTCTTCACGCGATAGACGGTGTATTTCATCTTGAATTCAGGCGCGCCGGTGCCGTCAACCCACTGCGCAAAGAATGCAGTGAGCTTGTCGCCATGATTTTTTTCCGCAATCGCCTCAAAGTCGGCGACTGAAGCGGGCTTGCCGGCATACTTTGCCATAAAGTCTTTTACGGTTTTATCGAATGCAGCATCGCCAATCACCCAGCGCAGCATGTGGAAGATCATGCCGCCCTTGTCGGTGACGAGCGCCTGGAACTGCGGAGAGAACGTATCCAGCTTGCCGATGCTGCCTAGCGGCGTGGTGTCATAAGCCAGAGCGCCCACGGCCATATCGCGCGACGCGTCTTCAAAGGCCTGCTGTCCGGCGGTGCTTTGCACGTAACGCATTTCAGAATCGCGCGCGCCGCCATCCACCAGCCACCAATCGTCTTTGCCGGCAGGGCTAACGGTTGCGCCCCACCATTGATGTCCAATGGCATCGGCCAGGAATCGGTAGTTGGTTTTTTCGCTGATATCGCGCGTGGCCACTGCCGCGATTTCCGGCGCCCACCACATGGGCACGGTGTCATCCGGCAGCTCAACAAGCTTCAGCGTGCCGCCGCCGGGTGCGGGACCATAGAGCGAAGTGAAGTACTCGAGTTCTTTGTTGGCGGTATCGCCGTAAGCGGAGGCAAACTGCTTTTTGTTGGCGCTGAAATAAACCTTCACGCTGCCAACTGAGCTTTCTTGAAAATTGCCGGCCACAATCGTTCCGGGAAAGCTGGGCTTATCCCACGTACAAGTGGTAACGGCTTTGCCGCCTGCAGCAGGCTTGGCCACGCCAGTTCCGCCGCTGCCCACAACCGCGATCCCCGCCGGAGCGGTCACGTTGATGGTGGCGGTAAAGCGGTCAATGCCGTAATTGGTTACAGGGAACCAGCGTCCGGGATACAGCAGATAGATTGCGTCATCGCCGATATAGGCCAGCTTGAGCCCTTCCACCGGACTGTCCTCGGCATTGGCGAGCGCGCCTTCATAGTCAAAGGTCAGGGTCGTGCTGCTACCTTTTGCCAGGGTTGTGGGGAAGCTGATGCGGACAGTATTGTCCTGGGTAACGCGCTCGGCCGTAAGCGGCTTGCCTTTTTCGTCGAGCACCTTGGTCACGCGCAGGCCGTTGTGCAGGTCAAAACTGGCGAAATTGACGTCTTCCAGCGCCATAAATTTCACCTTGGCGCGCGCCGTAAGGCGATGGGTTTTGGGCACGATCTCTGCGTCAATCACGTAGTCTTCAGCCTTCACCCGGGAGCGGTCAGCCGCAAGGGCGGGGAGGCAGAGAGACGCGATCAGGCCAATAAACAGTAAGGCACGTCGCAGGGGTCGTCGTGCGATTTGCATGTATTTCTCCAAAGATTTAAAGATGCTGAAAAGTACTCAGGTTAGATGTCAATTCTTCCAGAAAAGCTGCCTTGAATCACGCCGGAAGCATACAGCACGGCTCTGCCTGAGTCGAAGGGCCCAATAAATGATTTTCTACAACCCGCTCTTATCGATTCTAAACCTTTGTGAGCGTCTCAAGTATCTCCTGGGCAGCACGCTCGGCGGGCGATTCGGCGTCCTGGCTGTCGCGAAGGCGCTGTTGCACCATTTTCAGGGCAGCTTCCATCTGCTGCCGCGCAGGGCCGTCAGGGATGATGGCATTCAGCTCGCGGACCACGTTTTGGGCGGTGAAGTCTTTCTGGATCAGCTCCGGCACAATCTTCTTTCCGGCGATAAGGTTGGGCATGGCGAAGGTGTCCAGCTTTACCAGCCTGCGACCAAGAAACCAGGTAAGCGGCGCCAGCCGGTAGACCACGATAAAGGGCGTCCCAGAGAGCGCGGCTTCCACCGTGGCCGTGCCGCTGGCGACCACGGCAGCGCGCGAGTGCATGAGCGTAGCGCGAGCGTTGTCGGTCAGATGGATCAGTGGAGATTCAGTTTTTACCTCAGCGGCTAAAGCCGGGGTGTTATTCAGCTCTTCCCGCAGGCCTAAAGGCCTGCTCCACCCCGCGACGGCGGACGGCTGCTCAGGGCCGGACGTGTCTGAAGTCCTGCCACCCCCGGTGATGGAACCTTGACTTGAAGAGGATGCAAGGTCTTCGGTGGAAGAGCGGCCCCCCACGCTGGAACGGTTTTCGGTGGAAGAGCGGCCCTTTAGGGCCGCGTCAGGGGCTGTTATAGATCCGGGCTTTAGCCCCGGTATCTGTTCCAGCTGTCCGCGCAGCCAATCCTGATTCAAAGTGGATGCCACAGGAAGAACAAACTCAAACTCATGCTGCTTCTGCAGAAGCCGGGCGGCTTCCACCATTGCTGGCAAATTCAGCCGAACTTCCTTCCTGCGGCTTCCCGGAAGCAGCGCGATCCATTGCTTTTGGGGATCAAGCTGATGCTTGGCGGCAAACTCTTCCCGCGAAATCTGTGGCTGCGGCACATACGCCAGCGGATGGCCAACATAACTGACCTCGACTCCGTGGCGACGATAAAACTCCTGCTCAAAGGGAAAAATCACGATCATCTTGCGGACGTATTTCTTGATCTGCTTCACTCGTCCAGTGCGCCATGCCCATATCTGCGGGCTGACAAAGTAAAACACCGGGATGCCGAGGCGATGCAGCTCGCGCGCTAATCGCAAGTTGAAGTCGGGGAAGTCGATCAGGATGGCTGCGTCCGGTTTGCGCCGCGCTGCTTCCGCTACCAGATGCTTGAAGCGCTGGCGGATTCCGGGCAGATGCGTGACCACCTCCACCAATCCGACGACAGCTACCTCATTGGCGTGGACCAGCAGCTCGGCGCCGGAGGCGCGCATCTTTTCTCCGCCCATGCCAAAGAAGGTTGCGCCGGGTGCAAGCCCACGCAGAGCGTCAATAAGCTGTGCGCCGTAAGTGTCACCTGAGGCTTCGCCGGCGGAGAGGAGGAAGTTCATGCTTTTTCTGTAATCCCGAGCGTACGCGAGGGAGCCCTATCGTAACGAAAATCGATTCGTAAAACGAGGCTCTTGCGTTGCCGATTGGATTTCGGATTTTACTACTTGATAAACTTTTCGCCCTACCCCACCCCCCATAAGACGTTTTATTGCAAACAAAGGCCTAACCGCAATTCGAAAGGACTGTCGAAAGGCTGTCGAAGTCATCTTTCGGCCTCGTCCCGCCCTCGAATCGCGTTCAATTTTTCTCGCCCTCTCAAACGCGATTTTTACTCTTTGGTTAATACTGCCCAGGGACTGAGCACTGACTGCTGATTGCTAAATTGTCAAAGAGCTTGTTTCCTTCAGATCGCTGGGATCAGGGTTGAATATACCGCTTTTTGTTCGCTATGTCAAGAAGAAAGCTCCCGTTTTCTAAATGCTAGCTTCTGCAAAAGGATGGGCACCCCACATCTTTCTCCGCCCGTGCCAAAGAAGGTCGAGCCCGGTGCGATCTGGCGGAGAGAGTGTCGATAAGCTGCGCGCCATAGGTATCACCCGAGGCTTCGCCGGCAGATAGGAGGAAGTTCATGAGGGAGATTATGACAGAGGGACGATTGCAGTCGGGAGTGAACGCTCTTTCGCGTATCTTGGAAATTGGGGTAATCGGCTGAGGGTCACAAAAGTGGATGCAAAAAATCCGTTGTCTGTATATTGCTGAAAAAAAGTTATTTTCCACAATCATATCCCTTGACTTTGCCTCCCAACTTAAGTAATCCTTAACACACTGTTAAGGGTTACTTAACAGCAGATTGGAAGGTGATAAAAATGACGCCAGCTAAAAAAACCTTCGGAGCGTTCGTCAGAGAAAAACGCTTGGCACGTGGGCTGAGATTGCGACAGGCCGCCATGGATTTTGACGTTTCGGCAGCTTACTTGAGTCGAGTGGAGAGCGACGATGAAAAACCGTCGGGCCCGTTTCTCGCCAAAATTGCGGATATGTATGACATACCAATTGAGGAGCTAGCGTCCTTAGCAAAAGCATCAGAGAAGAGCAGTTCTGCCGCGTTTGGGCAGAACCTGCGATCAAAGCCCGAGCTTCGGGCACTGTATCGGCTCGGTAATCAATATGGATCAGAAGAAATTGACGAAATGCTGCGAAAGTTTCTTCGGGAACAGGGCATGACCGATGACGCTGAAATTGAGAGAAGAATATCGCAATTGAAGCTTGAGTTCCCCAGGATTGCTAAGGGCACCGATGATCTCCTTGCCGCCCAGACGCATCGCCGCTATTTGAGTAAGGCCGCAGTCACAAAATTGGCTTACGACTTCCTCCAGCGTCACGGCCTGGATGCTGTCAGTTACGCACCGCCAACTGAAGTGGAGATGCTGGTTGAGATGGAACCGGATGTTGACTATCGCGTCGATGATTTGAAATGCAACCAGCGTGGTGAACCTTTGGTATTAGGCCTGAGTTGCTGGGGGCTGGATGGCAGGCGGCAGATAGTGATCAGTTCAGTCCTTGCGGACGGAAAACGCGCTACTGATGTGCACCGGTTTAATTTCACGCTGGCTAACGAGCTATGTCACGCCCTGGAGCACCTGCCCAGAGCAACGGGCGTGGTTTTGAATCGACTCC
>DASXIL010000756.1:0-6891 GCA_036497985.1 Candidatus Angelobacter sp.
AGCCGGGCGTGGAATTCCGCCATCCTGATTTACAGGAATTTTGAAATTCCTTTTGGCGTGTTCCTGGGGACGGCCGCGCTGCTTGCGGGGTTCTGGGGGACAGCGCTCGTCCAGTGGTATGTGAACATTTCAGGGCTGGGAAAGCTACACTGAGATTTTTTGCAGTGAGCCGATCCATTATTGGGGTGTGAAGCTTGTGGTCCGGTTTGGAGCCAAGCGACATAAACGAGTGGGAACGCTTGCGAGGCCGGCTTGCGCAGCCGAGCCGTCTGATTTAGGCGCAGGAGGATTTTTTTTAAGGCCAGGCTCATTGGCGGTTTTGGAGCGGAGCGACATAAAACTAAAGTCCGGTACGGCGTTTACCCTATCGTTTCCGCCTATGGAAAGCAGGAGAATCGTTTGAGCTGGAGCTGTACAATAATAGGTAAGAACGATTCAAGGGTAATGTTTTTATGAAAAAGTTTCTGCTGATATTTGCAGTGTGTCTGTTCGGCGCCGCGGCGTATGGCCAACAATCGCTTGGCGATGTGGCGCGCGCAAATCGCGCGAAGAAGCACGCCAGTTCAAGCACAGTGAAGCTGGATGACGACAGCATGCCGCACAGCTCCGCGCCTTCCGCCGGAAGCGAGGCTGAAGCGGCCAGAAAAGCCGACAACAAGAGCGCCGACGCTAAAGATGCGGACGAGAGGGATGCGAAGAAAGATGCGGCGGACGCGCAGAAACAGAAGACCGACGAACTGCAGAAGCAGATCGATAGCGAGAAAAAGGAAGTTGCCACGCTGCAGCGCGAACTGGACATAGCGGAGCGCGAGGCGCGTCTGCGTGCAGCGGCTTTTTATGGCGATGCAGGCACAATGTTGCGCGACCAGGCGAAATTTGCCGACGATACGCGCAAGCAGCAGGAAGAGATCAACGGCAAGAAACAAGCGCTGGACGCCGCGCAGCAAAAGCTGGACGCCTTGCAGGAGCAGGCCCGCAAGGCGGGGATGCGCAGCGAATAACCGCGCTGAAGTCGCACGGCCGATTAACAATCCAGATACTCTCCGGATACATGCACCTTCGTACATCCAATCCTGGGGCTGCTCCGTCTAGAATGAAGTGACTCTGATTACGTCAGACAAACAATGACATTCATCAAAAAAATTGGTTTAACCACCCTTCTGGCCCTGGCGGCACTGTGCCTGGGCTGCGATTCCGAGCCAACCAAAGCCCCCGGCAACACGGAGCAGACGGCCACAACGCAGTCAGAAACAGGGCGCTTTGCGCTGCAAAGGATGCTGGTGCCGGCACGAGGATGGTCAGGGGACGCGCTGCCTGTACGCATTGAATCGACCAACCTGAAAGGCAGCAACGGGCACGATGGCAAAGCGAATTTCTGGCGCGCGCAGTTTGCGTCTGCAGGCCGGCAAAAGTCGGAGCCCTTTACGTGGTCCGGCGTGGCGACAGAAGACATGCCCAAGGGCGTGAATCACGGCGTGGAAGATACTTATAATCCGGCGAACAGATTGTCGCGTCCATTTGACCTGAATTTCCTGAAGGTGGACACGGACAAAGCGTTTGAAGTGGCACAGGAACACGGCGGCAAAAAGTTGCTGGATAAAGATCCCAAGACGAATGTGGGATACCTGCTGGATTTTGATGGGCTGTCGAGCCAGCTGCGCTGGCACGTGATCTACGGCAGCGATTCCATCGGCAAGCTTACGGTGCTGGTTGACGCCAGTTCCGGCGCGTTTTTGCGGAAAGAATAACCTACTTTCCCAGCACCCAGTCGATCTGCGAGATCGCCTTTTTGGCGTCTTTCGCGAACTTTCCTTTGGGCTGGGCTTCAAGATATTTCTTGTAATAGAGCCGAGCCGGATCGAGCCGCTGCATGCCTTGCAGCGATTGGGCCAGCCGGAACCAGATCAGCGGATTGTCTGGAGTGAGCCGCTGGGCTTCTTCAAAGCGCTCACGAGCGCTGTCAAAATGATTGCCGGCTAGATAGGTTTCGCCAACGTCAATGTCATGCGCCGCGATTCGCGCCGGATCGGCGTTAGCGTTGGCGGAATTACGAATGGCAACATGCGGCTCAACGCGCTTCAATCCGTCCTGCGCATCTTTTGATTTTGGCCCGTTCGGCAGGATTTCAAGGTACTTGCGATAGTTCTGCGCGGCCAGCGATAGCAGATCAAGTTTCTCCTGGGTGATGGCCAGTCCAAAGATGGCTTCAGCGTCATTTTGCTTGTAGGTAAGCGCGTGATTGAAGCGCTCCAGGGCGGCGCGGTAATTCTTGAGCTTGAGATAATACTGGCCGATTTCAACGTCTTTGGCGGCTTTGTGCGGGTCCCACGGTTGCAGGACAGATTCGTCCTCGGCCGGGGCTGCCGGCTTGTCCGCTGCCGAGTGGCCATTGATGTCAATTTGCGAGTCCTTGCTGGAACTTTCACCGCTTACGCTGCCACCGGTGGGATTGGTTCCGGGAGCGTCACCGGGGAACGGCGGGCGCTCATACTTATCGTCACTGGGCTTGGGTGAAGCCTCATTGGCGCCGGGCTTTTGCTGGACATCACCGGGAAACGGCGGGCGATCATACTGGTCTTTCTTTTGCGCTGGCGGCTCGCTGACTGCCGGTTTTGGCGTGGGCGTTGGAGTAGGCGTGGGAGAGCTGCGCGGCTGGATATGGGGCTGATCGTCCTGGCTATCCTGGGCCGCGGCCTGAGGCGCAGCAATCGAGAGCAACGTGGCCGAAAATAGTAGTGCGGTAAAAATATGAGAGCGGAACGTCATATCCATATTCTATTGGAAGATCGAATGGCGGGCGGAATCTTGCAGGGCGCTTTCGCGGACCAAAAAACCAAAGGCCGTCAGAAAAATCTGGCGGCCTCTGTTTCTGCGCAATGTCCCGGGGGAGGAGAGACTACCGGCTCGGGTTAGGAGTGGTACTCTGCGCAGAGCTTGGTGTTTCGGTGCCCAGAACGTTCGTCATCAGGCGAACGTCAACGCGGCGGTTCTTGGCGCGACCGTCAGCGGTGTTGTTTTCGGCGGCGTATTTGTCTTTGCCCATTCCGATCAGGTAAATCTTGTGTGCCGGAATGCTCTTGGAAGAGAGATACTGCACCACGGAATCAGCGCGGCGCTCACTCAGCTTGTAGTTGTATTTTGCCGAGCCTACTGAATCAGTGTCGCCTTCCACAACCACCAGGTAACCCTTGGTGTTGGGGACTTCAGCCAGAAGCTGGTCAAGCGCGGTCTTGGCTTTGGCGGTCAGATCCGCCTTGTTGAAGGCGAAGTGAACTGAGGTCTCAGCCACGGGGCGATAGTTATCCAGATTGGCGACCTGGTTGGCCAGGGCGTCTGCGCGGGTATTGGCCTGCGTTGCCAGAGTCTGGGCCTGGTCTGCGCGATTGCGGGCGTCCAGCGCCTTGGTGTCGGCTTCGCCGGCCTTGGTGTTCGCGCCTGCGATGCCGGTGGTTGCGCGGCTATCAACATCGTGAATGGCGGCGTTGTTCTTGGCCGTTCTGGCATCAAGTTCGTTGGATTTGTCGACGATTGGCTGGGTCTGCTTGCGTACATAGTTCTTTGTTGTGCAACCAGTGGCGACCATCAATGATGTGCCGGCCAGCAGAACCAAAAGGCTAGATTTCAAATTCATGGGGAAAGCTCCTTAAGACCCGACGCGGCGCAGGGTGTTGCCGCCTATAAAGTCACCCTAGACAAGAGCAAGTGTCATGCCAATGCCCTTCCAGAGACAACGTAATTGTAAATGATTTATAATCAATAGGTTGAATGATTTATGCAGGCGCTTCCCGTGCCTACCTGAGTGCCTGACCGTAGAATTTTTACGCACCCGGGGCCTTACAGGAAGAATCTAGGTAGTAAGCCTCAACATTCCCCCGATGGATCTGACAGAGAAAATCCGGACAATCCCGCTCCGGCCCGGAGTTTACCTATATAAAAACGCCGAAGGCGAGGTCATTTACGTAGGCAAGGCCAAGAACCTGCGCGCCCGTGTGCGGTCGTATTTTCAGGAAGGCGTAGGCGAAGCCAATGCCAAAACGGGAAGCCTGCTGCGCGAAGCCGTAGACGTTGAATATATTGTCGTCGATAACAACAAAGAAGCGCTGGCGCTTGAAAACAACCTTATCAAGCAGAAGAAGCCGCGCTTTAACATCCTGCTGCGCGACGACAAAACTTATCCATATATCAAGCTGACGCTGGGTGAGCGCTTTCCCCGCGTGTATGTGACGCGGCGGTTGCGCAAGGACGGTAGCAATTATTACGGCCCATATTTTCCCGGGAACCTGGCTTACCGGATCGTTGACCTGATCCACCGCAGTTTTCTGGTGCCTTCCTGCAAAGTTGATCTCACGCGATACCATCTGCGACCGTGTTTGCAGTATTACATCAAGCGATGTCTGGGGCCGTGTGTTCAGGACCTGACCACGCCGCAAGCGTATCTGGAAGCCGTGCACGATGTGCAGCTCTTGCTGGAAGGCCGGCAGACTGATTTGGCGAAGTCACTGCGCGTGCGCATGGAAGAAGCCGCAGTGCAGCAGGAGTATGAGCGCGCGGCGCGGTATCGTGACATGCTTTCAACGGTGGCGCAGCTCCAGGAAAAGCAGCGCATGGCGGCGGCTGAAGGCGATGACCAGGATGTCTTTGGCTATCACTACGAAAGTGACATGCTGGCCGTAAATGTGTTCCACCTTCGCGGCGGAAAGATTCTGGATCGGCGAGAGTTTTTCTGGGACGAGTTGCCGGATAGCACCTCGATCCCCGCGGACGAGTTGCAAAGCATCCAGGATCCAGACAAGTGTCAGGGCCCGACTTCAGTCGGGCCGTCAGCATCGCCTAACTCCGGGGCTTTAGCCCCTGTGCGGTTTTCTCCTGGTCCGTTATTCTCAGCCCTGATGAAGCAGCTCTACATCGACCAGCAATACGTTCCGCGGGACATTCTTGCGCCGGTGGATTTTGAAGATCGCACGGAGCTGGAAGAGTTGCTGTCAGAAAAGCGCGGTAGCAAGGTGGAAATTCTCGTCCCGCAGCGCGGGGAAAAGCGGTCGCTCATCGATCTGGCTGCGCAGAACGCGAAACAGTCTTTTGATCAGCGTTTCCGCGTGATGAAGCCGCAGGCTAAGGCCGTCCAGGAAGCGCTGCAGGACGCGCTGGGCCTTCCGGATGTGCCCAAGCGCATTGAGTGCTTTGATATCTCGCACATACAGGGCGCGGAAACCGTTGCGTCCATGGTGGTCTGGGAAGACGGCAAGATGAACAAGAGCGAATATCGCAAGTTCATAGTGCGGACGGTGACCGGCGTGGACGATTTTGCGTCGATGCGCGAGGTGGTCACGCGCCGCTACAAACGCCTGCGCGACGAAAACCAGGCGTTCCCAAGCCTGGTGCTGGTCGATGGCGGTCTGGGACAGTTGCATGCCGCGGCGCAGTCGCTGGACGAACTGGGCATTACCAACCAGCCGCTGGCGGCGATCGCCAAGAAAGAAGAGATCATCTACGTTTTTGGCCAGGAAGATGACCCCGTGGTGCTTGAGCGGCACTCGCCGGTGCTGCACCTGGTGCAGATGGTGCGTGACGAGTCACATCGTTTTGCCGTCACGTTCCATCGCAAGCGCCGCCAGATGCGTGACCGCAAATCCGAGCTGCTGGAGATTCCCGGCGTGGGCGAACGCACGCGGCAAAGATTGCTCCAGCATTTTGGCAGCGTCCGCGCCGTGCAACAGGCAGACGCAGCCGCGCTGGGCGCGGTGCTGACCAAGAGCCAGACAGAAGCGGTGTTGAGGCATTTTCAGAAGGTGCAGTGATTGTCAGGGATGTGCCCGGTCTGTACCGTGTCCGCGCCCAGCCCTCCCCCTAGTCAACCCCGAAAAATAAGGACTTAGCCCCATTCAACTCCGGGGTTGACCTTCCCAACCCCCGATCGCTCGATCAGTGTTATCTGTGTCGATCAGTGGTAGGTTCACCTTTCCGATCTCGGGCGATGACGTGCGACGTCGGCGATAGGCGCGCCTTGCGCGCCCACCCTCCCCCCACACCTCAACTAGGATTCCAAAGGACTTAGCCGACGCATCCCAGATTGGCGTAGGGTTCAGCAATTCCATCCAATTTGGCGTGGGTTTCAGAGACTTCCCTTTGTGTCTCTTCGTGTCCTTTGTGGTTGGCTTTGGCTAATTGCCAGTTGCTAATTGCTATCTGCTAATTTTCAAAGAGCTTGTATTTCCGTCCGCCTGGGCGGCTCAACCAAGCCTGAAGAGTCCTTCGGCATGGGACACGACAAAAATGAATTATATCGCATTTTATTCGCTTTTGTCAAGCAAAATCGGCAGCGGGTAGTGGGGAACAGTTTGAACTTCTCGATTACGGATTGCGCCAGTAGTAGAATCAGGCCCGGATGCTTAGGCTTGCTCGGGAAGACAGGATAATATTATGCCTTCGGCTGACACTGAAAAAAAAAGCTCATTTTGGACGATCCTGACAACCCTATTCGGTCTCGTGATATCGCTGTCCGGGAACATTGTTCAGTACCGATCTCTTGAGGCCAAACGAACGGAACTCGCCCAAGCACAGCAGAAAATTGATACAGCACAAAATGCGAGCGAAGCACGTGAGCGTGCAATAGAATCCCGACTGTCTCAGCTACATGCGCAAATGGCGAGTTTAGATAGCCAACTCGAACAACAAAAACTGGAAGAGCGTCGGGGTGCGGCTGGACTGGCGTATGCACCTGCAAACCAGCATGGTTATGCGATGGCCATCATTCGTAACGCGCGAGAGGAACAGACACGAATACAGGAAGAGCAAAGAAAGCTACAGCAGACAATAGATTCAACTGAAGCTGCTAAGATCAACTGCCTTTCAAACTGAATCACTATCGGGGGCGTTTTGAATCAATCGGGG
>DASXIL010000757.1:0-1981 GCA_036497985.1 Candidatus Angelobacter sp.
ACTAAAGCTGACATTCGGCAGCTGGCCCGCGCGGCGGACCTTCGCGTCTGGGAAAAGCCGGCTTCTGCGTGCCTGTCATCCCGCATTGAGTATGGCCGACCGGTGACCCTGGAAGCGCTTTCAGCCGTCGAACAGGGAGAAGAAGCTCTGCGCCGCCTCGGTTTCCGCCAGTGCCGCGTGCGGCATCATGGTGAAATCGCGCGGATTGAAATCGCCCAGGACGAATTAGCCCGCGCCCTTACTCCCGAGATGTTTCGCGAGTTTACCCAGGTGTTTAAAGCGCTGGGATTTACCTTTGTGACTCTAGATACCGAAGGGTTCCGTTCCGGATCAATGAATGCCGCCAAAACCGCCCTGCCGCTGATTAAGCTCATCTCATGAGCATAGGGCTGCACCTTCATGAGATAATTTGGAAAGTTGTGGGTACGACGAGGTGATCTTTTTTGGCTAGATTTCGCGGTATTTTACTAACTACTTTCCTCTTTATGCTTCTGGCTGTTCAGCCCGGAGCGGCCCAAAGTACCCAAGGTTCTGGGGCACATCCACCAAAGACTGCAGGCTCTACTGCAGCTCCTTCCACCACCAAGGGCAAGACCGCGGCCGCCGGGAAAAATGGGGCTAAAACCGCAAAGAAGAAGGCTCCACAAAAGAAGCCCACAGCCCAGGCCGTCGCAAAGCCGGTCCCGCTGACCCCGGAGATCACGCACAGGATTACCACCGAGATTCGCTCGCACTACAATGTGCCTGCACAAGTCACGATTACCCTATCCGAGCCCAAGCCCAGCAACATGGCAGGCTATGACGATCTGGTGGTCAACTTTGCTGGCGGAACGACCAGTACTCACCACGACTTCCTGGTTTCTACAGACCGTAAAACCCTGGCACACGTAGAGAAGATCGATATTTCCCAGGACCTGATGTCCAAGATTGACGTTAAGGGCCGGCCTGTGAAGGGCAATCCCAACGCCAAGGTGACGGTCATCAACTTTGACGATTTTCAGTGCCCCTTCTGCTCTCGCATGCACGCAACTCTTTTTGAAAGTGTGTTTAAGGACTACGCTGACAGGATCAAGGTGATTTACAAGGACTATCCGCTGATAGAGATCCACCCGTTGGCCATGCATGCCGCCATCGATGGCAACTGCCTGGGCGAGCAAAACGCTCCGGCATATTGGGACTTTGCCGATTACATCCATGCCAATCAGAAATTGATGGCCGGTAAATCGCGGACAGATGCATTCCAGAACATTGATAATCTTGCCAAGGAACAGGCGCAGAAACATCAGCTTGACGCGGACAAGTTACAGGCCTGCATGCAAAAGCAGGATGAGAGTGTTGTGCGCGCATCGATGGCTGAGGGTGACAAGCTCGGGGTTGATTCCACTCCGACGCTGTTTATCAACGGAGAGAGGTTCACTGGAGCAGTCCCGGAATCGGAATTGCGCGCTGCCCTGGATCGTGCCCTGGCGGATAGTGCGCAGCAGGCCCCGGCCAATGCAAAAAACTAGTCAGGCGCTTTGAAGTCGGTTATCGTACCGTATCTGAATTGCCATGGAGGCGACTATTGATCCAGGCGCGTAAATATCGGCGCAGTCTGTTCTCATTCTTGTCCGTATTCACTGTGGCGCTGATATTGGCTGGCTGCACGGGCCGCGGCACGGACAAAGAAGTAGTGGCCAAGGTGAATAGCTACAAAATCTTCCGTTCCGAACTGGACAAACAGTACAACAGCCGCATCGCGGGCTCTCCGCAAAAGCCCACTGCCGCGGAAGAGGAAGCGCTGCGCCTGAATATTCTCAGCCAGCTCATCGATATACAGCTGCATCTGCAGAAAGCGGAAAAGCTCGGCATCCTTGCCACCGACGACGAAGTTGAAAGCAAATTCGCGCAGGCCAAAGCACCCTACACGCAAGAGGAGTTTCAGAAGCGCCTGAAAGACCTGGGTATGACGGACGAAGACTCCAAGCAGGAAATACGCCGT
>DASXIL010000758.1:0-3291 GCA_036497985.1 Candidatus Angelobacter sp.
CGACGAAAGGTTCGAATGCGCCTGTGGGGCTCTCCACGACAGCTTCCTCGCCCTCAATCAGGTTCAGAACATTGACCGTCCCATTTGTCTCATGTGGTACTACGCCGGTAAACCAGTGACGCCGGGTTTCAATAAATTCAAGTTCGTGGAGACCTGTTCGCTCTTCCCGCCAACCATCGCCGATGGCAATCTCTTCGATGCAGTTGATCAGCGACTCTTTAACCCATGCCGTAGTCCTGTCCCATTGAATATTTTCGGCGCCACGCTCAAGGTGGATCGGGCGAGGCCGGCCATCCAGGCCCATGCGTCCCCAGTCCCACAACTTGAAGGTGAAGATATAGGGTGTCGCACTAATCTCAAGCACCATGCTGCCCCGGCCGGAACAATGGATAGTTCCCGCAGGGATCAAAAAATGATCGTGTTTCTTAGCTGGCCATTTGTTGACATAGCGGTCTGCGGCGAAATCCTGATCGTCTTCCTGCTGAGCGGCTTTCAGATCGTCAAGCATAGCGCGCGGGTCGATACCCTCCTTCAATCCCAAATACACGCATGCCCCATCCTCAGCATCCAGCAGATAGTAGCTTTCGTCCTGCGTATAGGCCAAGCCAAACCGTTCGCGCACGTAGCTGGTAAGAGGATGCACCTGGAGCGACAGGTTGCCGCCGTCCACTGTATCAAGCAGATCGAAGCGAATAGGGAACTCTGTTCCGAAGCGCTTGTAGATATGGTCGCCGAGTAGCTCGCGTGGGTGGGCAAGAACCAAATTGATGGACGGCACCTCAACACGCTCGTCGCCAAAACCAAGCAGCAGGCTATTTTCCTCGGGCACGCAATCAAAACACCAGGCGTAGTTTGGAACGTCTTTCGGCAGATGGAACATTTTTTCCATCCAATGCCCTCCCCAGGGGCCAGGATCGAAGAAGGGCACGACACGGAACGGGCGTTGGACGGCAAGACGCAAGCCGTGGCGCATCGCGTCGCCGGAAATCAATTTGGGAGACTCTGGACTGTTGGTATCGAGAACGAAATCGATATGCGGCAGGAGCTTCAGTTTCACTCGATCCGCTGCCCGCCAATCCAAAAAGAACCCGCGCTTGTATTTCTGCGACGGAGATTCGTTCTGGTTATCCGCGCCCAGATTGCCGATTTGGCCACGCCGCTGCCGCTTTTGAATTTCCCACCGCGCCAGATCGGCGTAGATCAGCAAGTCATAATGCGGAGCTACCTCAACAGCACCAGTACCAACGATGAGCGTTAGCCCTTCGGTCTCCTTCGCGGTCTCCTGTCGCGCCCGGCGCAGCTTTTCTGCATCAAAATAGTCTTCGATTTTGATACCGTTCATCACTCCGAAAACAGGATCATCCGTCAGCATCGGAGCCACGCGGTTGTTCAATTCGGCGGAATCCAGGAGCAGGTTGTCGGTCGAAATCATTCGCGAAGGCTTTAAGGACGCTGCAAGCCGGTCGCGTATTTCGCTCACAAGTACCCCTGGATAACACTCGACACAAACAATGCGCTTTTTGCTGCCGAGGGACTCGCGCAGAGAATGGCAAATTTCTTCCCACCCATTGCGACAATCACCCGCATTCGAGGAAACGGAGATATAACGACAGCTATCGTACATTCAGTTTGCTCCGATCACCTTGCGCAATGAGTGGAACAGCTCCCAGCAGGGCTGCGTTATTGTCCAACCGTGCCGCGCGTACTTGTACATGGCCCCACGGCGTCCATGCATGTCGCGTCACGTAATCCTGCACATATTTCACGATCAGGTCACCGCTGCGCATAACGCCTCCTCCATAGATCAGCAACTCGGGATCATACGCGTGAATCAGGGCCACAGCGTTTGCAGCCCATACCTTCAGGCAATGCTCGCGAACACCCAACGCCACGGTGTCGCCCGCATTGGCGTAGCGAAAAAGATTTTCAAAATTTAGATCTGCGTTCGCGAGGCGACTGGTTTCAAATCCGGTCCACTCGCAGCATATGCCGGGCAAGGACCACCCGGCCGCTTCCGATTCCGCACAGCCGATAGCCCCGCAGGTACACAGTCTTCCATCCAGCCGTACCGGAAAGTGTCCGCCAAGACACCCTGCCTGGAAGTGTTTGCCGGTCAACAGGCGGCCATCCATCATGGCCGCACCACCAATTCCTGTGCCCAGCGTAACCATGACGACGTCGTTGGACTCGCTCGCAGCGCCCGCGTGCCACTCCCCCAGTAGCGCCATGCGAGCATCATTCTCAAGCCACAAGGGCAAGGTGAACTCTTCATCTGCCCAAGCCTGCAGATCTAAATTGGGCGCGTCCTCATATTTGGAATTGGTCGATAAAACGAGGTTTCTTGCGCTGTCTACCAACCCACAGAAGCCGATGGTAACCCCGGCAAATTGATTAAGTTTCAATCTCTCGCCAGCCACTAACGTTTTCAGCGTTTCCGCGAGAGCTGGAAGTACCAACTCCAGCCTTCCCTTTCCGCTGGTTCGAACAACCTGCGAACGGATGACTCTTCTGTCCTCCACGATCGCGCAGTTGGCATGCGTCCCACCCAGATCAATCGCCAAAGCCTTCATCGGACGTCCTGTTCCAATCTTCCAGTCAAAAATACAAGACGGATGTTACGAACCAATTTCCTATGTGGACGACCGGTGAAAACCAACATGGAGCGACGGTTCGAATCAAGGTTACACTAGTCGACGAATGATCGATATTCCATAGATCAATCATTATGGACGGCTTTTTATCTAAAAAAGAATTAATTTTTATTCTTCTTGACAATAAATGAAGAAATCCACTAGTTTGCTCTCCAGCTTTTATTGAGGGCAGAAATGGATGTTCGTGCCGTGCCGTTGGGCGCGTACGTTACCCGTCCCGAGAGGGTGGCTGGGTTATCTCTCCCCGGCGAATACCTGCCATGTCAATCGAGCTGACAGCACGTTGTGTTGCTTCAGGAGGCAAATGATGAAACCGCGAATCAAGTCAGTCTTATGGGAGAAGACATTGGAGACCGTGACCCATGAACAGTTCACGGCACTCTTGCTCTCAGCGACGTCTAACCGATCACGCCACGTGGTCGCCAGTAAGGGCGGATGGTTGTCCATGGCGCTCAAGCGGCTAAGTTTTCTTCCGATTGTCAGCTGTCTTCTTCTGGCATACTCGCCATCGCAGACAACGAACGGGCTAATCACCGGGGCAGTGACTGACGCTAGTGGGGCGTTTTTGCCAGGAGCTCAGGTTAATGTCACCAATCTTGGTACCGGCCTCAACCGCGCGACTACCACCAATAGCAGCGGC
>DASXIL010000759.1:0-3096 GCA_036497985.1 Candidatus Angelobacter sp.
AGCGCTGGAGATCCAGACCCGCCGCTTTGGCTACGACAACATCGCGACCTTGAACACCAGTGACAGCCTGGCCGCTCTGTACCTTTCCCAGTCCAAATATTCTGAGGCCGACGCTTTTTTTACCAGGGGGCTCGAAAGCTATCGCCGCCTCTATGGCCCCGAACACCCTTACACGCAGCGCGAAATGTACGGCCTTGGGCGCGTCTTATTTGGAGAAGGCAAATACCCTGAGGCGGAAACCCTGATCGCCCAGGTGCTAGCAGGAAATCAGCGGCTGAAAGGTGCGCGCCATCCTGACACCTTGTACACCGCTTCTCTGCTCGGCCAAATCTATGTGGAGGAGGGCAAGTTCACTCAGGCGACCTCTTTGCTGGAGAAAACGGCGCAGGATTTTCGCGAGACACTGGGGCCCGGACACCCCGGCACTCTCGGCGAGGAGCTGGCGCTCGGAACCGCCTATGACTCCCATGGTAACTTGCCGCGAGCCGAGCAGATCTGGCAAGACGCGCTCCAGGGTTACCGTCGCCTGAGTGATGTCGCTGGAGTTGCCGGCGCTGCCAATGCCAGCGAGCTTCTCGGCCAGAATCTGACGAAGCAGCGCAAATACGCTCAAGCGGAACCACTTCTGCGCCAGGCTCTCGCGCACCGGGAAAAGACCGATCCCGACAATTGGCAGCGTTTCCGCGCACAGGCTTTTCTGGGATCCGCCCTGGCCGGTCAAACAAAATATGACGAGGCCGAAAAGCTGCTCCTGAGCGGGTACCAAGGCATGAGTCAACGCGCAGCGCAAATGCCCGCCCGTGAGAAAAAGTGGATCCTCTTATCCGGCGAACACCTCGTTGATTTGTATTCGCAGTGGTCCAAGCCGGAGCAGGCAGCGCAGTGGCGTGCCAAACTTCAAGGCGAGGGGAGGCCCGCGGCACAAGTCCCTTGACGCCTGAGTTCAAGACCTTCAATTTCAATTTCGGCGATTTTGGCAATCACTTCTAAATCTGCCCGTCCCGACCAAAAACCCAGCAATTAGCAACTAGCATTTGGCAATTAGCCAAGCCGACCCGTCCCGACCATTTTCCACTCTAGGTTTTCGTAACAGAGATCCCTCGCCAAGAACGCTCGGGATTCGCCCGCAGCGCGGAGCGTTGGAGCCTGGTCCCTGGAATTCATTCGCAAGGTCGAAATCCACAGTCGCCCGGCATGTAATGAATTCTGAAGCTCGGTTATACAAATCTGTACATTGAATTTCCGCGGATCAGGTGTAGGCTAACTCTACTTAGCATAGGCTACGTTACTTTAGGATGGAGAAGCTCCTACATGGGCACTAATAAGGGTTCGCGCACATTCATCGCAATTGTGCTGGGTATGCTTGCCGCTGGCTGTGGAGGAAACAAGGTTATACCCCCGGCATGCACACCGGCAGCCGCAAAACAATTTGCTTATCTGCTCAATAGCAACGGCACGCAGGTTTCCATGTTCAGCATAGACTCCTGCACCGGCGCATTTACGGCAACTACTCCGGCAACGGTGGCAACAGGAGTATCGCCGGGCCAGCTTGGCGCGGAAGATATGGTTGTGGATCCTCTGGGCAGGTTCGCGTATGTAGCGGACCTTGTATCCAACGCATCTGACCAGGCCACAATTTCCATGTTCACCATCAATCCCGCCACAGGCGTCCTGAGCCCGACGAACCCGGCCACGATCCATACCGGCTTTTTCCCACAGGGAATCGTGATAGATCCTGCGGGAAAATTCGTTTACACGGCAAACAGCGATGACAATACGGTTTCCATGTTCACCGTTGATGCCGCCACGGGACTCTTGACGCCGACGACGACGCCCGCCATTGCTGCCGGCAACTCTCCGGGGTTCGTAACCATAGATCCCTCAGGCAGATTTGCCTATGCGGCCAACCAAATTGACGGCACGATTTCAATGTACGCCATCAACAGCAGTACCGGAGTCTTATCGCCCCTGTCGCCTGCTACCGTGATCGCTGGTGGAGGGCCGTTTGGAGTTGCTTTTGATCCTTCCGGCAAGTTCGCATACGTCCCGGACAATGATGTCAACATGGTTTCGCAATTTAAAGTTGACCCGAACACGGGAGTGTTGAATCCAATTACGCCAAGCTCAGTGGCCACGGGACAAAGTCCAACAGCCGTGGCCGTTGATCCATCCGGCAAATTTGCCTACGTGGTGAATCGAATCGACAACACCGTTTCAATGTTTACCATAGACTCTGCCACTGGCAGCCTGTCTCCGCACGGCGTTATCGGAACCGGCACCCAGCCCTTCCGCATTGCTTTTGATCGCTCAGGAAAGTTCCTTTACGTGGTGAATGAACAAGGCCTGAATTCGGTTTACACCATCAATAGCGATGGGACGTTAAAAAGCGCAGGCATGACCGGAAATGCAAATGGAGCCTTGTCTCTGGCCATCACGATGGCCAGGCAATAGGCTGGGTTGGCGGGGTAGTTGACAAAGCGGCTCCCCAAGATCGGAGAGCCGCTACACGGTATTATTTGAAAGAGATCCTTAGTTTTCATCCCCAGAGAAAACGAAAGGAAGCACCGGGACCTGTTCCTGGCGCACGGAATCGAGCCGATCAGGATCAAGCCGCAGAGTGCGCAGGATTGTAGGCGCCACCTGCTGGGTGAGCACCGGAGTCTTGACTTGCCGCGCTTTCAGCAAGGGGTTTGAAAGCAGCAGCGCCACGTGAACATCGTCCTCATTCATTCCTCCATGCTCTGCGATCTTTGAGCCCGTAGTGAAGATGACGCCAGTATTCACCTTGAGAAGGATGTCAGGAGTGCGCTCGTCATGCAGCGGGCTGTTGAATTTGTTGGCCAGTGATTGCAGGGCAAAGATTTCCTGGATTCCCAACGCCGCCTGGTTCGCAGGTGTACTCAGGTTGGTAACCACGCTGGGAGCAAGTGAAGGATCTTTAAGCCAGATAAGCGACGCGTCGTCGGAAATATCAAACGCGTAGGCAGAACCCACTGTTGAAGCAGGCAGACCGTCATCGATCGCGGTGCGCTTCTGGATATCGATGGGGGATTGACCGTGCTTGGCGGTGACGATGATGAGCGTCGACTCGAGCAG
>DASXIL010000760.1:0-4312 GCA_036497985.1 Candidatus Angelobacter sp.
CGCCAGATCTGGCGTGAATGGGTTGTCAACTATGATTTAAGCCATCAGATGAAGTTGCGCTCAGACCTGAGCACAACCACCGGAAATGCCAAATCCAATTTCCGGACCTGGGCAGAAGATCGGTATCTCCATGTGGTGGAGTTCTTCAGCAGTTGGGAGCGACGACTGGAAAGCCTTTCCCCCCGTCAGATGGCCCTCTGTTGTATTTTGATCGGATTGCTCCTGGCCTTGCCGTTTGCACCCATGACATGGCGCACTATCCAGCGCACGCGTGCTCTCAGGCATCCGCAAAAGGCGCCACGCACCTCTGCCAGCTTCTGGTACCAGCGCATGCTCAAGATGATGGCCCGGCGCGGTGTGCGTAAGGAACAGTCACAAACGGCGGAAGAGTTTGCCTCTTCCATTCCCGATCCACGAATACGCCACGATGTTGAGCTTTTCACTGAGCACTATGAACGCGCCCGCTTTGATGCATCGGTGGAAGACGCTCAGCTGCTTCCTGAACTCTACGAAGAGATCGCCGGGAAAAAATAGTCATTTCCTTTCTTTCCGCAGGTGGATAAGAGACCTCAACGGCCTGCCCACATGCTTTCGCCTGCATCCTAAAGCTATAATCCGCCGGAAGAGACATGCCATCTCTGGAACAAGCTGTCGAATGGCTGCTGGGGCCGGAAGCCCCGGGCGAAAACCCGCGCACACATCTGCTGCCGCGCTGGATCTTTCTCCGTTGCCTGGGCATCATCTATTTTTCCGCATTCTACTCGCTCCTCTTCCAGATTAAAGGCATGATCGGCCCGAACGGCATTTTGCCTGCTGCGGGCTATCTTCGCGACGTAGCAAATTACTATCCTGGGTTGCAGCGCTTCTGGTTCACGCCCACCCTCCTCTGGTTTAGTGCGGGCAATCACGCGTTGATGTTGATCACGTGGCTGGGCCTGCTTGCTTCTGTGGCTGTGGTCCTCAACCTGTGGCCGCGTGGCGCACTCACAGTATGTTTGGTGTGCTTTTTGTCTTTTGTCGCCGCGGCGCAGGACTTCTCCAGCTTCCAGTCGGACGGCATGCTCCTGGAAGCGGGCTTCATCTCGTTTTTCTTTGCGCCGCCCGGCTTGCGGCCCGGTCTGGGAGCCGCGCATACTCCTTCACGTCTCAGCTTGTTTCTTCTTCAATGGGAATGGTTCCGCATTTATTTTGAATCCGGCGTTGTCAAGCTCACCAGCGGCGACTATTCATGGCGTCACCTAACCGCCATGGACGACTACTACCAGAATGGCCCGCTGCCCACATGGATTGGCTGGTATGTGCAGCAGCTTCCGCACTGGTTCCATGCAGCCACGGCCTTCATGACTCTGGCCGCTGAGCTCGGCCTTGTATGGATGCTCTTTCTTCCTCGGCGCATCCGCATTCTCTGCTTTCTGATCGTCACGCCCTTTCAGATCGGCATCATCCTCACCGCGAATTACACATTTCTCAATTACCTGGTCCTGGTTCTGGGCTTTTTGCTGCTAGACGACGGGTTTATCCATTCGGTGCTGCCACAACGCTGGAAGAACTGGGGCAGGCAGGACTCAACCGCGTCATTGGAGATACAAGCTTCGTCGTCGCGCGCTGCTGCCTGGCTTCGACCGGTGTGGCGAAGCGTTGCAGCCATCTATCTTGGCTGGATCTTCTACGCGACTACGGCGCTGCTGTTCGCCATGATTCCCTACGCACCGCCATTGCCTCTTGCTCCGGCACGTGCACTGGATCCGTTTCGCATCGCCAACCAGTACGGCCTCTTCGCCAACATGACTCATGAGCGTTATGAGATTGAATTCCAGGGATCATCCGATGGCCAGAACTGGGCTCCCTATCCGTTCCGCTACAAGCCTCAGGATACCCGCAAGGCGCCCGGCATCTATGCGCCTTACCAGCCTCGTTTCGAATGGGACTTGTGGTTTGCCTCGCTCGGTAACTGGCGCAATTATCCTTGGGTGGTCCAGGCAGAAGCGCGTTTGTTGCAAAATGAACCGGACGTGCTCGCACTCTTTGCCGGCAATCCCTTCAGCAACGCGCCTCCCCAGAAAGTACGCGCCGTGATCTGGCAATACTGGTTCACTGACCGCGCCACCAAACGCAAAGAAGGGACGTGGTGGCGCCGCGAATTGCTGGGAGTCTATGCGCCAATGGTCGAGCGGACTCCCGACGGCAGAATTGTGATGAGCCAGTGATTCTCTCTCAAATCTCGAGCGTAACGAGAGATCCATTTAACAAAAATAACTTTCAGGCTCACGCATCGATGCCACGAATTGATACAAAGGAACGTGAACCTAAAATAATTCGCGCTTTTCGCGTGCATTCGCGGCTAAATTTGCTCGTCTTACAACAAGCACAAAGTAGTCCAACCCCGCGAAAACACTAGACTTTCAATGCTACAATAGAGAGACAGCATGCCAGTTGAGAACCCAACCATAGCGCTTCCACAGGAAGAAACCGCACCGAGCCAAAGTCCCCTCAAGGTCGGCTTTGTCAGCCTTGGCTGTCCCAAAAATCTCGTCGATAGCGAGGTGATGATGGGTATGCTGCAAACTGGTGGCGCGCAGATTACCGCCCGCGCCGAAGACGCTGACGTGATCGTGGTAAATACCTGCTCGTTCATTGACTCAGCTAAGCAGGAATCGGTGAACACCATCCTGGAGATGGCGCAGCACAAGATCACCGGCAAGGCGCAGAAATTGATTGTGGCGGGCTGCCTGGTGGAACGCTATCGCACGGAAATTCAGAAGAACATTCCTGAAGTTGACGCCGTGGTCGGCACCGGAGAACTCGAAGCCATTCTAGCCGCCGCAGGAATCAATGCAGGTGGTGCTGCCTCAGACGATTCGCCCTTCGTCATCCTGAATCATTCATCGAACAGCCAGGCTTTGAAGTCCGGCATGCCAGCTCGGGCTGAGGGCCTTGCGCGTGAGCAGAGCGGCCGCTTCTCCCGCGCCGATTGGGACGGCGCAATCTCTGATTTGCCCAATTATCTTTACGATGAAACAACTCCGCGCGTGCTGGCCACCCCCAAGGCATCGGCATATATCAAGATCGCTGAAGGCTGCGACCATCCTTGCGGCTTCTGTATCATTCCGCAGCTGCGAGGCAAATTCCGTTCGCGCCATTTTGAATCGGTAATTGCTGAAGCCGAGAGGCTGGCGACCGGCGGCGTGCGCGAGATCACACTGATTGGACAGGACACCACGTGCTACGGCGAAGATCTCGGCCTGAAAGATGGCCTTGCTCTCTTGCTGGAGCGGCTGGCCCAGATCGAAGACCTGCGCTGGGTGCGCTTCCTCTACGCCTATCCTAATAAGATTACGGGCAAGCTGTTAGAGACGATTGCGCGGCATGAAAAGATCTGTTCCTACGTTGATGTCCCTTTGCAACATGCTTCAGCCTCAGTGCTCAAGCGGATGAAGCGTGGCGCTGGAGCTGAGATATTTTTGAAATCGGTAGAAAAGATGCGCCGCACCATACCTAATCTCACGCTGCGCACTTCGTTCATCGTTGGCTTCCCCGGCGAAACAGAAACCGATTTCGGCGAACTCTGCGAGTTTGTAAAAGCCGCCGAATTCGACTGGCTTGGCGTCTTCAGCTATTCCGACGAAGACGGCTCCGCGGCTTACCATCTGGGCGATAAAGTTCCACCGCGTGAAATTGAACGCCGCCGCAAGAAGCTGATGCAGATCCAGCGCCAGATCAGCAAAAGAAACAAGCGCAAGCTCATAGGCTGCGAGTATGACGTTCTTGCGCTCGGCCCTTCAGAAGAAACCGACCTTCTCTGGGAAGGCCGCACGGAAATGCACGCTCCGGAAATTGATGGCAAATTATTTATCAATGATTTTGGCGACCACGAGGAACTGGCGCTGGGCACTTTCTATCGCTGTGAGATTACTGAGGCCCACGACTACGACCTTGTGGCGCGCATCGTCGGCTAAACCTGCATCATCTAATTTTGTATGCCGAAGAAAAAGCCACTTGCACTTCGCTGTCCTATTTGCCGCACGCTCGTGCTGAGGACGCAGGAAGACTTCCCCTTCTGCAGCGACCGCTGCCGAACCATCGACCTGGGCAAATGGGCCAGTGGCGGCTACGTGATCTCCACCAGAATCAACGATCCTGAGCTACTCGAGGATTTGGCCGAACAGCAATCAAAGCAGAAGCGAGATCCCGAGGGCGATTCGTCGGAGTAATAGCGTTCCGGTCGCTCCCAGACCACGTCAAGAACATAAAAGCGTTGTAAGCTAGTGTTGTTCCCTTGAAAATATGGAACCTTCAACTGGCGCTCCCAAAT
>DASXIL010000761.1:0-11931 GCA_036497985.1 Candidatus Angelobacter sp.
GCTCTGCTGGAACGTGCGGGCCGGTACGCGACCAATGTGGAAATTGTTTCACGGCTGCCGAACCGTTCCATGCATCGCACCACCTGGGGACAGTTGCGCCAGCGAGCGCTGCGGCTGGCCGAGTGCCTGCAATCGCTGGGACTGAAAAAGGGCGAGCGCGTGGCTACGCTGATGTGGAACCACTACGCGCATCTGGAATCCTACTTCGGCATTCCCGCTGCGGGAGGCGTGCTGCATCCACTGAATCTGCGGTTGCATCCCGACGAAATTGCGTGGATCGCCAACCACGCGCAGGATCGTTTCCTGATCGTGGATGACGTGCTGTTGCCGGTGCTGGAAAAATTTGTATCGAAGGTAAAGTTTGAGCGCATATTCGTTGTTCGGCATCCGGGGCAGGCGGTGCAGCACGGATACATTGATTATGAAGATTGGCTGAAACGAGCTAGCGGCAACTTTAAGCCGCCCGCGCTGAGCGAGAATGACGGCGCCAGCATGTGTTATACGTCCGGAACCACGGGCAATCCCAAGGGCGTGCTGTATTCGCACCGCTCGCAGGTGTTGCACAGCATGTCACAGGCCATGGCGGACTCATGCGCCTTCTCGCAGCATGACGCTGTGTTGCTCGCCTCGCCGATGTTCCACGCTAACGGCTGGGGATTTTCTTACACCGCCGCGATGGTCGGCGCAAAATACGTGCTGCCGGGGCCGCACCTGGATGCCGAGAGTTTGCTGGAATTGATTGAGCGTGAAGGCGTGACGATGACTTGCGCGGTTCCGACGGTCTGGCTGGGCGTGTTGCAGACGCTGGAAAAACGCAAAAACTGGAAGCCCGCGCGCGAAGTCCGCATTTTGTGCGGAGGCACTGCACCGCCGGAAAGCCTGATTCGCAACCTTGATCTCTACGGCTTCCACATCATTCATTCCTGGGGCATGACGGAGACTTCACCGCAGGCTACCGCGTCGCGTTTGCCACCGGCCGCATTGCAGTTGCCGCAAGATCAGCAGTATGCCATGCGCTCCAAGCAGGGATGGCCGCTGCCATTTGTTGATGTGCGCATTCGCAATGAACACGGAGACACACCCTGCGACGGCAAGACCATGGGCGAACTGGAAGTCCGCGGGCCGTGGGTTGCCGGTAGTTATTACAACGCGCCGGAAACGCGCGACCGCTGGACCGCCGACGGATGGTTTCGCACTGGCGATGTTGCGACCATGGACCCCGATGGCTGCATCAAGCTGGTGGATCGCAGCAAGGACCTAGTGAAATCCGGCGGCGAGTGGATCAGCTCGGTCGATCTGGAAAACACGCTGATGAGCCATCCGGCAGTGCGCGAAGCCGGCGTGATTGCGGTGCAGCATCCTAAATGGCAGGAACGTCCGCTCGCAGTGGTGGCGTTGAAAGATGGCGCGCAGGTTACTGCGGATGAATTGCGGCAGTTCTTGTGCACAAAGTTTGCCAAATGGCAGATGCCGGACGATTTTGTTTTCGTCAACGACCTGCCGCATACGTCGACAGGCAAGCTACTTAAGACCGCACTGCGGAAACAATATGCGGAATGGAAGTGGAGAGAATCGCCGGAATCGCCGTGATCGCGCGACATCGGGGGAGCAAGAAAGTCTTACCACTGATGAACACGGATGACACTGATCAGAAAAAGCAAGGCTGATTTTTGTTTTCGATCACCAGATCAACCGATCACCGGATCTTACACGTCCTCCGTGTTCCTTCGTGTCCTCTGTGGTTATGTTTTAGCGTCTGATTTGCTCACCGTTTCGCGGCCACGCGCAAGATTCCTTCCAGATCGTCCGGGTGAATGGCGTGCAGCATCGCGTCTTCGCGATCGATATGGCCCTGCGTCATCAGCGACGCCAGCGATTCTTCCATGCTGAAAGAGCCGGCTTTCTTGGTCATGGTAATTTCCTGGTGCAGCTGATGGATGTTGTTCTTGCGGATATGCACGCGCGCTCCGTAACCAATCATCAGCATCTCCGCCGCCGGGTAACGACCGCCGCGCTTGCTCGGCATAAGAATCTGCGTGAGCACTGCCGACAGTGACATGGCAAGCTCCTGGCGAATGCTGCTCTGGCGCTCGGGCGGGAACGAATCGGCGATGCGCGAGATGGTGGAAGCCACGTCAGTGGTGTGCAGCGTAGAGAAAACCAGATGGCCGGTTTCAGCGGCAGTCACGGCAATGCGCATGGTTTCAGGGTCGCGCATTTCGCCGACGACGAGAACATCGGGCGCCTGGCGCAGAGCGGCGCGCAACGCCGTGGGAAAATCCGGAGCGTCATGCCCGACTTCAACCTGCTCAATCACGCTGCGGATATTTGCATGCTCATACTCAATGGGATCTTCAATCGTGACAATGTGGCGCGCGTCGCGGCGATTGATCTCATTCACCAGCGCGGCGACGGTGGTCGATTTGCCAGAGCCTGCCGGCCCGCCGATCAATACCAATCCGCGAGGCAGATGGGCAAGATGCTCCACCGTGGGCGGAAGATGCAGCTCATGCAAAAACGGAACTGTCGTCGGCAGCGCACGGATGGTAGCGGCTGCGCGTCCACGCTCCTGATGGAGATTGATGCGAAAGCGTCCAAGGTTGGTATTGCGATAAGAAGAGTCGGCGATGCGGATTTCAAGATACTGGCGCAGAGCATGCGGCATCAGCGCGGGCGTGATGGCGTTTTCAATCTCATCGCTCGTGAGCTTCTGCGTGCCGATGGGAACAACCTGGCCGTCCACGCGGATGCAGGCGGGAGCGTCGGTCACAAGCAGCAGGTCGCTGCCGCACCGCTCGACCAATTGCACGAGCCAGCGATTGAGTTCGGTGAAAGGGGTTTCAGTCACGCCGGTATTTGAGCTTAGCACGCCTCATTGAACGCTCGAAGATGGCTTATCTTGCAGAACAAACCCAAAATCTACCACGGAGACACAGAGGCACGGAGAAAATCTTACCGCGGATTGGCGCGGATGAACGCGGATAAGAGCCACGGCTCAAAACATTTGCCTTTTCGATCAGTGTTATCCGTGTTGATCAGTGGTGAGATTTTCTGCTTTCCCGATGCCGAGCGATCACGGCGATTTCGGCGATTCGTTTTATTTCGGTTCTTTCAATTTGAGCTTGGATTTGTTTTCTTCCAGAAAGGCGCGGAGATTGTCTGTCTGGTCCAGCAGGCGGGTCCATTGCTCAAAGTAGAGTGTGACCGGGAAACGTCCCAGGCCATAGACGCTGACGCCGCCTTTTTCGCTCACGCGGAACTCCAGCGATCCAGTGCGTTTGGTGGCAACTTGCTTCTCCAGTTCAGCAAGGCGGGCTTTCATTTCTTCATAAGTCGGTTCTGCCATGTTTGTCCTCTGAAGAAATCTTACAACATACGAAGCAAAACCCAACACCTTTGAAACGCAGAGGAACGGAGGAAGCGGAGGAACATGTGTTTGATATTCACCACGGAGGCGCGGAGAAATCAGCATGAAGGTCACAAGGCTTTGCGATGATGCACGGCTAAGCCCAATTAATTTGCTCGAAGATTCTGCGCAGTCGCGATCCTTTCGCGGGATTGATCATCTCGACAAACCCGACTCGTCCCACCAGGTGCAAGCGAAAGTCAGAAATAGCGTCACGGTTCTGGGACGCCGGGCCCAGCCGGACGCAGTTCGTAAGAATTGCCTTGAGCCGGTCAAAGTCGGCCCGCCTGACATTCATGTGCTGGTTGATCACAATTCCAGCCAAGTGCTGGCACACACCCTGGCGCATGATGCGCGTCTTGCGATGATGGACTTGAAAATCTTCTTCCAAAGCTATAGCCGCAACGTGCAGAGAAGAGCGCACGACGCGCTTTTCGAAATCTTCACCGCCGGAGAAAGCTAGATCGTCTGCATATCGCGTGTATGTGGCACCCGCCGCTTCCGCGAGACCGGCCAAGCGGCAATCGAGCCTATAGGCACAGAGATTAGCGAGGGCTGGTGAAGTCGGCGCACCCTGCGGCAGGTGCGGCTGAAAATAGATAGCCTGCGTTTGCCAGCGTGACTCCCAGAGATGCAGCGGGTCTTCGCCGAATGCCGCACGCGTCCAGATATCACGCGGAGTAATTGTGGTGCACAGGCCGCCAAGCAGGTCGGCAACGGACTCAGGGTAGCCCATGGTGCGGAACATGGCTCGAATTCTTGCGCGAATGAAAGAGGGGAAAAAATCACGGAGGTCCACGCGCAGGACGACGCGCTTGTTCGTGTGAGGAGCCGCGAACGTCTTGATTGACCGTGTTTTTACGAAACCATGGACAGCGGGATGAGCAGGAATCTTTTCGACAATATCATTCAGTATCTGACGTTGAATTTCCTTGAGGCGGCGTTTGGGCGCCTCGATCAGGCGGATGTTGCCGGATTGCTTGGCCAGAATGCGGTAATGATAGTGCCGAAGCTTTGAAGAACTCTCTCTGTGTCCGAGACCTTTGAGGTCGGCGAACCATTGGAGTTCGGTGGGTGTGATCTGAAGCCATTGAGCCAGCGCGCCCACGGATTCAATTTGCGGGACTGGCCAGTTTTTTGCAGCAGCAACCGGCTGCATCGGCTGTGGTCCGGTGATGAAGTGGGCGATTGAGAGTCCGCGCTGATGCCGAGACAAGATGCGGCGAAGCTGTGAGTCGTTACGGAGGAATTGGACAACATCACGATGGCGTGGACGAGGCCGGCCAGCGACCACTTTCAGATATCGTTTAGCTAACGGGCGCAGCCAACGCCAGGGCTTTCCTAAAGCAAAACTTGCACGAGAGACGATTTCTTCGACGTTCGGCGGGCCGGAGAGGAATGACCTGGCAAGAATTCTTACGAGCAATGTGGCGGGCATGATCGATAAACGGCAGAATGCTCCAACCGGTCTAACCTGGCGTGAGCATATCTGCCAATCGAGCAGCGCGGCTCACGCGACGAAATCAGAGGTATTCACGATTCCCCGGGGTAACCCCGGAGAGGCCGACACGGAATCCGAAGATTCAATGCAAGCCGAACTTGGAGCACTCCACCGCTAGGGAGATGATAGCAGTTTTTTTAGGGCGCTCCACTGCGCTGCGCGCCGGCCTACGGCAGTGAGGAAGTTTTTTCCTCGTGTGTCTTTCGGCATGACTTCGCAGGCCTCGCGCTCCCGCTGCGCGGGATTGCTGCGGCCTAGACGCTCAAGTCATGCCCTGACACTTGTCTTTTCCCCACGAAGGCAGTGATGCTTTCGGCACATTTTTGTGTGCCGCACCTACGGCGCTCGACTTCATTTCTCCGCCTACCCACACTTCCGGCTTTGCGTGCGCTCGCCTCAGTGTAAGGAAGCACTTAGCAATTAGCCATTGGCAATTAGCATTTGTGTTTCGTTCGAGAAGATTCCAGGCTACCGCAAAACGGCAGCGGAGCAGGTCCTTCACCGCTTGGTCTCACCAAGGCTCGACCTCGGGATTCAGGATGGCATGTCGAGAGGAATGGGTGTACCGAACTCGGATGCAGCCCAGATGAGGCTGTCTGGAAAGAACTCCCTGATGCGGCATGGTATGGGGATAATCCGTCGGGGTCCTTCCACTCGCCCTGACTCGTTCCTCGCTCGGGCTCGGTCAGGATGACAGTGGTATGGAGGATTGCTTTCGCGGCCATAAATGGCCGCTCTTCCACCAACACAGCAGGGGCGGCTGTGCTCCACATTTCTAGACACAGCCGGGGGCTGTGGCACACAAGCCTTCCGGGTCAAAACATAGCTGGGACAGCCCGACCTGGCCCGGCGAAAAGTGAATGATTTCTGGGTCAGGGTTTGTCAAGATGTACTAATTTCCGAGCCGGGTACTGGCCAAAAATCCTATTGACTGCCGTATTTTTTTCGCCGATAATCCGCGCTGAAAGACCGAGAGCGGCATCGGCGGGAAAAACCCTTGAAACGCCCGGAAAGGCCAGCAACCCTGCAGTCTGCGGGCCATCGTTGGGTCCACAGTAACCGCAGCCTCATGTGGTTTGAAAACAGCCCCTAAATTGCGGGCCTACGTGTGTTCAAACCCTTCCCAAATTACAAAAGGTCCATAAAAGAAGCACTTAGCAATTGGCCATTGGCAATTAGCCTTTGTGTTTCAGTGCGAGATGTGTTCCGGGCTACCGCGAAGCAGCCGGGGAACTGGATGCGTTCGTTCGGTCTTCGGTCGGGATGAATTGGAAAACCTTGAACCGCAGAGGACGCAGAGCACGCAGAGGAAATCGGGTCATCGAGATTTGGTAAATAGATGAGTCAATTGCCAGAAATGCCAAACATCGCCGAAATCGAAAAACCTTGAATACAAAGGATGAGGCTTTACAAAAGGAGCAGCCGTGAGCAAAGAAGAGATTCTTGAAGCGATCCAAAAGACAGCGGCAGAACTAGGGCGCGCGCCGAGCATCCCGGAACTGAGAGACAAGACCGGGATCAGTCCGCGCCAGGTGCGCAGAAATTTTTTGACCTATACCGCCGCGCTCAAAGAATGCGGCCTGGAAAAAGGCGGGGCCGGATACACCACGCCGATGGATGCGCTATTTAAAGACTGGGCGGAACTCACGCGGAAACTGGGGAGGGTCCCGAAAATCGGGGAGTATGACATGTACGCAAATTACAGCTCCAAGCCGCTATTGACGCGTTTTGGGACATGGGGCGAGGTGCCGGCCGGCCTGCTGTTTGCGGCAGAAGAGCAGGGCTGGGAAGGCGGATGGGAGGACGTGCTGGAGGTGGCGCGCGTCCATTTGCAGGCCGCGGGGAAGGCGATAAGGATGTCGAGGACGGCCAACAGGACTCCGAACCAGCCCAAGATCATGAAAGACCGGCCGACCTATGGGCCTCCGCTGATGAAAGTGCCGCTGGCGCACGGGCCGACGAACGAACAGGGCGTGCTGTTTCTGTTTGGAGCAATCGCGGAAGACCTGGGGTTTGTGGTGACGCGCGTCCAGATCGCCTTTCCTGACTGCGAGGCCATGCGCGAGGTTGCGCCCGGCGTATGGCAGCGCGTGGACATTGAATTGGAGCAATACAGCCGGAATTTTCTGGCACACATGCACGACCCCAACAAATGCGATTTGATTGTGTGCTGGGAAAATAACTGGCCGGAGTGTCCGCTGGAAGTGATTGAGCTGAAGACGGAGTTTGAAAGATTGCAGCGGGAAGGACGAGGACGGAAGAGGAAGGAGGAGGAAGAGAAGATCGGGTGATCGCGCGTGATCGATCGGAAAAACCATTTACCACAGAGGACACAGAGGAACACAGAGGGGGATCGGGAGATCGGGAATTGCCAGAAATGTCAAAAGTGCCAAAGATCGCCGAATTGAAAAACCTTGAACCACTGAGGACACAGAGGAACGCAGAGGAAGATCGTGGAAAAAAGGCTTACCGCGGATTTACGCGGAACAACGCGGATCAGGAAAGCGAAAGACTTGAACCGCAAAAACGCAGAGGAAGGTCGGGTGATTGGGTCTGCGAGATTTGGCAAATGGGCGAGTCAATTGCCAGAAATGCCAAGGAACGCCGAACTTTGAAGATGACAGAACCGCTACAGAACCATCGCGCTGGTGGCAGTTCCCTGCTGAACCATTTAATATGTCCTGCGGCTAAAAGTTCCCTAGCTGCTGGATACGAGGTGGAGCAAATGAAGAAGTCAATCAGCATTACCGTGAATGGCGTGACGCACCAGAATGAGATTGAGCCGCGCCTGCTGCTGGTGCAGTACATACGCGACGTGCTGAACCTGACTGGCACACACGTGGGATGCGAAACCTCTTTATGCGGCGCATGCACGGTAATGGTTGACGGGCAGGCCGTGAAGAGCTGCACCATGCTGGCGGCGCAAGCGGACGGATCCACGGTAACCACCATTGAGGGACTGGCGCAGGGCGGCGAGCTGCATCCGGTGCAGAACGGTTTCTGGGAGCATCATGGACTGCAATGCGGATACTGTACGCCGGGAATGATCATGGCGGCGGCACAGATTCTGCAGCGCAATCCTGATCCGACGGATGAAGAGATACGCCACGGGCTAGAAGGAAATCTTTGCCGCTGTACGGGATACCAGAACATTGTGCAGGCTGTACAGTGTGCTGCGAAAAAGATGAAATCGAAGAGCGTGGCGCGGTAACGGGAAAACCATTTACCACAGAGGCCACAGAGAAACACAGAGGAAGATCGGGAAATCGGGAAAGCGAGACATCGGGAAAGTGGCAGAGCTGGAAATCATTGACCACAGAGGAACAAAGAGGAAGAGCGAGACGTTCAGTGATCGAAAAAGCAATACCTACTTATGGAGACCAAGAGGCACGGAAGCTCAGAGATCAGAATTGGGTGATGCAGTGAAATGATTCAAGCTTTTCTCCGTGTTCCTCTGTGTCCTCTGTGGTTGAGTGTTTTTAAAAGTTTGGAGGCCGAGATGGCGGAAAAGACAGTTGGCAAACCAATCAAGCGCACGGAAGATCCCCGGCTGATCCAGGGGCTGGCCCACTATGTTGACGACATTCGCCTGCCGGACACGCTGCATGCCGTGTTTCTGCGCTCCATTTATGCGCACGCAAAGATCAAGAGCATTGATACCACGGCGGCGCAGAAGCTGCCCGGAGTGGTGGCCGTCTATACGGGAAAAGACACGCAGAAGATTGGCCCGGTGCCATGCGCAGCGGCGCTGCCGGATTTGAAAGTGCCGGACCATCGCGCGCTGGCGACAAGCAAAGTTTATTTTGTGGGGCATCCGGTGGCGGTGGTGGTGGCGGAAACAAAATCTGCCGCGCGTGACGCCGTTGATCTGATTGAAGTGGATTATGAAGAGCTGCCGGTGGCGCTGGATGAAGAAAAAGCCGCGGACGCAAAGAGCGCGGTGATCCATGAGCAGTTTGGCACGAACGTTGCCTACAAACTCACGGCCGGTGAAGGCGATATTGAAGCGGCGCTGAAGTCGGCGGACAAAGTGGTGAAACAGAAAATCCTGCACAAGCGCCTGGCGCCGATTGCGATGGAACCGCGCGGCGTGCTGGCAAGATATTTTCCTGGCGAGCAGGAGCTGACGCTGTGGACGTCCACGCAGATTCCGCATCTGTGCCGGACACAAGTGGCAATCATGATTGGCATGCCGGAAAACAAGCTGCGGCTGATTACGCCGGAGGTCGGCGGCGGCTTTGGCTCAAAGCTCAACGTCTATGCGGAAGAAGCGCTGATGGGATGGATTTCCATGCAGCTCAATCGTCCGGTGAAATGGATTGAAGGCCGGCGCGAGAACATGCAGGCCACAATCCACGGACGCGGGCAGACCGGCTACATTGAGATCGGCTTCAAGAAAGATGGCACGCTGACCGGGCTGCGCTACAACGTGTTTGCCGATATGGGATCGTATTTCCAGCTGCTGACTCCGGCGATTCCGACACTGACCGGGCTGATGCTTTCCGGCTGCTACAAAATTCCTGCGATCCAGATCAACGTGACCGGCGTCTTCACCAACAAGATGTCGACCGATGCGTATCGCGGCGCGGGACGGCCTGAAGCTACTTATGTGGTTGAGCGCGCGCTGGACTTGGTGGCGCTGGAACTGGGCATGGATCCGGTGGAAGTTCGCAGAAAGAATTTTCCGCAGCCAAACGAATTCCCTTTCAAGACCGCAACCGGACTTTTCTATGACAGCGGCAACTATCAAGGCGCGCTGGATAAAGCGCTGAAGATGGCTGACTACAAGAAGCTTCGCGAACAACAGAAATCGGCGCGCAAAGAAGGCCGCATTATGGGGATCGGCGTATCTACGTATGTGGAGATTTGCGCGCTTGGGCCTTCTTCTGCCATGCCGGCGGGAGGCTGGGAAAGCGCAACTGTCCGCGTGGAGCCGACAGGCAAAGTTACGGTGCTGACGGGAGCGTCTCCGCACGGGCAAGGCGAGGAAACGTCTTTTGCGCAAATCGCGGCGGACGAACTGGGCGTGGGCGTAAATGACGTGACGGTCATCCACGGTGATACGGCCATCGTGCAATATGGAATTGGAACGTTTGGCAGCCGCGGGCTGGCAGTGGGCGGAGTCGCGGTGTATATGGCGATCCAGAAGCTGAAAGACAAAGCCGGAAAGATTGCGGCACACGTGTTGCAATGCGAGAAAGCGTCGTTTGTCGACGGAAAATTCTGCGCCGATGGCAAAGGTAAAGAAGTGCCTGCGCCGTCTGCTCCGGTGGCAGAAGCCCCGGCGGGAGCGCTGCCAAAACCAAACGAGAGCGGAAAAACTTTGACCATGATTGATATCGCGCTGGAAGCGCACGTCGCCAAAAACCTGCCTGCGGACATGGAGCCCGGACTTTCCGCCACGGCATTCTACGAGCCCAAGAATTTTACGTTTCCGTTCGGCACGCACATTGCTGTTGTCGATATCGATCCCGATACCGGCGAGATACATTTCCAGCGCTATATCGCTGTCGATGATTGCGGCAAGCAGATCAATCCCATGCTGGTTGAAGGTCAGATTCATGGTGGCATCGTGCAGTCAATGGGCCAGGCTCTGTTTGAAGAACTTGTTTACGATGAGACCGGCCAGCTCGTTACCGGAACGCTCATGGATTACGCTCTGCCCAAGGCGGTGATGATTCCCCATCTGGAGCTCGATAGCACTGAAACGCCGTCTCCGGTAAATCCGCTGGGGGCAAAAGGTGTAGGAGAAGCGGGGACAATCGGCGCAACTCCGGCAATTGTGGCCGCTATTGTTGACGCGCTTGCGCCCTACGGCGTGCGCCACATCGATATGCCAATCAAGCCGGAAGTAGTCTGGCAGCTCATCAAGAATGGCCCTAAAAAGACTTCAGCAGGCGCCGCATAAGCGCAGGAGACAGTCATGATCCCAGCTAACTTTGATTACATTGCCGCCAAGAGCCTGGACGAAGCAATCTCGCTCCTGGCCAAGCATAAAGATGACGCCAAAATTCTGGCCGGCGGACACAGCCTGCTTCCCGCGATGAAGCTGCGCCTGATGCAGCCCAAGGTGCTCATCGATCTCGGCCGCATCCGCGATCTCTCCTATATTAAGGAAGAAGGCGGACAGCTCCGCATCGGCGCCATGACCACGCACTTCCAGGTTGAAATTTCCGATGTCCTGCGCCGCTCATGCCCGCTGTTGCCTGAAACCGCCAGCCATCTTGGCGATATGCAGGTGCGCAACAAAGGCACCATTGGCGGAAGTCTTGCGCACTCTGATCCCGCAGCCGACTGGCCCGCAGCCATCCTCGCACTCGACGCGGAACTCGTCGCCGCCAGCGCCAAAGGCGATCGCGTAATCAAAGCCACAGATTTCTTTGTAGAAATGCTCACCACGTCTCTTCAGCCCGGTGAAATTCTCCGCGAAATCCGCATTCCCGCCGCTAAAGGCAAGCCCGCGCAGGCCTACGTGAAAGTTCGTCATCCTGCGTCTGGATTTGCCGTAGTTGGCGTCGCCGTGAATCTTTCGATCGATGGCGGCAAGTGCCAGTCCGCAGGAATTGGAATCACCGGCGTCTCACCTAAGGCATATCGGGCATCGAGAGTCGAAAACGCGCTGAAAGGCAATACCCTGGACGCCAAGACTCTGAGCGCCGCTTGCGCTCACGCTGCCGCTGGAATCGACGTCAACTCCGATCTCTATGCTTCAGCCGAGTACCGCAAGCAACTGGCAACGGTCTATACGCGTCGCGCGATTGAAACAGCGTCAGCGCGAGCTGGCAAATAACGCGTAATGCATCGCCTGTACGGGTTCCGAATTAGTCTGCAGAAGCTGAGGCTTTCTCGGACTTGTGCGCTCTTAACTCAATTGCTCATTTACCAAATTACTCAATTACCAAATCATCATGAAGATTGAAGGCACCCAAAAAATCGACGCCCCGCGCGAACGCATCTTTGCCGCCCTCGTAGATCCATCCATTTTGCAGAAGTGCATTCCCGGCTGTGAGCAGATGGAAAAGAC
>DASXIL010000762.1:0-3958 GCA_036497985.1 Candidatus Angelobacter sp.
TGTCAGTTTGGCAACTCACATCATACGAACTGAGGGGAAGCGCTTCACTGCCTTTTCCTTTGGTTGCGGCTCCGCCGCGCTGCGCAAATCTGCGGCAAAAGCTTTTTGGAATTCGTGTTCATTCGCGGCGATTCGCGGCCAATAAAAAACGGCCAGGCTCTTTGCCAAGAACCTGGCCTGCGTGTCACCGCTATTTTTTACCATTTCACTCCCTCTTACTGCTGAGGATTGCTGGCCGGCACCGTCGGCGCTGTGGGCTCGCTGTTTGCTACTACCGGAACTGGTTCAGATTTGATTTTCACTGTTGTCATGATCCGTTCCAGTTTGTCGAAGACCTGAAGGTGGTCCACCGGCTTCGTTGTTCCCGGAGCGTCTTCCACACCCAGCGCGAACTCATAACACGCGCCATTTTCAAAGTGATGGTAATAACGCGCCTCGCTCTGGTCGGTAAAGCTCTCCGTCTTGGCAAATTCCACGCCCAGTACGTTGGTCTTCACCGGCACAATGGAATCATCATCGGCGTCAACCGGTGGATTGATTGAAGCTTCCATGCCGTCAACCGGAGGATTGACCGCGGCTTCCGCCGGCTCCGGCGTAGTGGCGAACTTGCTGCACTGCTCCGCCGTTACGCCTTTGTTCACGCTCGTCTTGAAGTATGAAGAAGCGCGCGTTCCCGGCAGCACCAGTGTGGTCAGCGTCTCGCCGCCGGGATCGGCAAAGTTCATCGCCACCGGATCAGGCCACGCCGAATCCTTGTTGTCCGCGTCCGGCGTCAGCATGGTGTAGGTCTTGGGATAGCGGAACGAAATCCCGTAAGTGCTGTTCTTGTAGGTTGCGGTTGAGGCGCGCTTGATCGTCTTTTTCTTCTCGATCACCGCTTCCAGTTTCTTTTCCAACTGCTCCGCCGGCTGGCTTGTCGCCGCCATTGGGCCTGTCGCGTTCGGACCGGACACGTTCTGGCTGGAAGGACTTGCTTGCGCGTTTTTGCCGGCTTTGGAACAGCCGTTAAAGTCGAGCACTACCATCAGCGCCAGCACTGCCGTTGCCGCTGCGGTTGCTGCGCCGCCAATCATCCGTGCCCGCCTGGTTGAACTGCTATTGACTGGAGTTGCGTTGAAAGATTTCAGGTCTGCCATGTTTGTTTCACCTCCGCCGCCCTCGGGCAGCACTCTTCTCTATGGCACGGAGGCGGCCATTCATGAATCGCCTGATTCTATGTGGGTTAGCGCATACTGGAACATGATGCCAACGTGGCGAGGCGAACACATTGTGGGTAGACGAACACAATAAAGTTTGTTTAATTGGTGCACAACTTGAGCATTGCACCGTTCTAGACGTGACGCATGATAACTTTCCCGAGTTCGGCGATGAAGAGAGCATTATTGATTGTTCTCTTATTGCTGCTGACTTCCAGCCAGTTGCAGGGTGTCGCTTTGGCAAGGAGCACGGTAGTGTGCCCGATCTGCGGAGAAAAAAACGAATTCTTCTGGATTGTCAGTTTCGGCGGTTATGTATACAGCTATCCGCCAAAGTATTACAGGTTGGGCTGGGGATACGGCTACCCGGCGCTGCTTTGGGTCTGCAATCATTGCCACTATGCATCTTGGGTATGGGAGTTTTCAAAGATCAAGCCTGACGAGGCCGCTCGTGTTCGTGAAATGTTGAAGGGCCAGAAATTCGCAGGTTTTAATGATTACTCCCAGGTGCCTCTCCGCCTGCGTCTATCGTTAGCCGAACTGTGCGCGAAAGCGGCGGGAAAGGATGCCGTTTTCTGGAGCGAATTCTACCGCGCAGAGGCTTACCATCTCGGGCGAGTTGGCAAAACGGAGGAGGCAAAGACTGCGCGCGTCAAGGCCAGGGATAGCCTGATTCGACTTTCGCAAGACGCCAAACATGCTTCGGCAAGGAAGGAGTCCTTATTCGCTCAGGCAACCGTAGAACATTTTTTGGGCGATGATGCGGCAGCTCTTTCTATTTTGGCGCAAGCCCGGGAAGAGCCCTTGGCTGATTCGCTCGCGAATGAATACCTAAACCACGATATCGATGAGTACATTATGTGGATCAAAAGGAAAGCCATTCCTCCAGATCAATCTAATGGCGTGCCCTATCCGCTGATCTTTGGCCTTACGCTTGACGAAAAGAAGACTAAAGACTAGGTTGGTTTATTGCGTCTTCTTCCAGTTGACATCCTCATTGTTCCTGCGATCAATGAGCGTAATCACCTTGCCGTTATCGCCATGACCAAAAAGCGTCCGGCCTTCAACGCCTTTGCGAAAGAAAATATCGCTGGCTTCCGGAATTAGTTCTTCGCGCGGCCGTCCATTGCGCGTCGCGTAGAGCTGGCCGCCTTCCGCTGCGATCGTCATCGTCCGTTCCGGTCCCAGCCGATACGTCCCGACGTAGCCTGGGAATTTGCTGGTGTCCGCCTTGCCGGCCGCAGGATCTTCGTAGTAACGCAGCACCTGCCCGGCAACGATCTGCCATTTTCCACCGCGCCACATCCACGTATCTGTCTCGTGATAACGCGCGGTCATGTTCTGCCCAAAGATCGTTTCAGTCTCGTCCAGGTCATAGCTCAGGATTGCCACGTTGCCTTCAATATGGCTTTTCGGTCGTACCAGCTTGATCGTGCCGGAGTATCCCTTCGGCATCGGCTGGATATCCTTCACCAGAGCGGTCTTGTCCATGCTGCGGCCCTTTTCATCGAAAAACATTGCATCTTCGGCAAAATATTTCTTGAATGGCTCCGCGTTTCCCGGAACTACGGAGTCAAACAACTCCTGTGTGCGTCGCACCAATTCGTCTTGTGTGATGGTCGGTTCATCGGCCATGCTGTGTATCGCCAGGGCCGCACCGCCCGCCAATAGCATGATGGCAAAGATATTTTTCGTCATTAGTTTTCCTTGGATTTATCGATTGCAATTCCAATAACAAGAGCGATCATGATCGTTCGTCGAAAAGAATGTAGCACCTGCCGAATCACGACCACCAGAGTGTTGCTCCCATCGCGCTGATAGTTTCGGCAGCTCCGGCCAGAGCTGTTGAAGTTTTTCGCCGGTTTGGTGAAACGGCCGGCTGGCTACAGTCACTACTCCTACAGCAAGATTCATACAGCAAGCCGCCCGGGAAAAGTTCCAGGCATTTTTGTGCTGCTCCGGTAGAAAATTTAAATTTATTGCACCCCTGTCACCAGCTGTAGTGTCCAACACTCTGTTTAATTGACTGGGTTCCTATTAAAACCGTTTGCATGTTTTTTACGTACGCTTACCAGGATGAGGGAGTTTCTTAGATGTTCGGCAGTAGAAACAAACAGAAAACCATTGAACGGTCCACCGAATACGCGAGCTGCAAAGATTTTCAGCGGATTTTCAACGAAGATATGGTCGGGCTGCACCGTCTTGCCTTTTTGCTGACTGCGGACCACGCCAAAGCCGAACAATGCTTTGTGGCGGGCCTGGAAGATAGCATCCACGGCAACCCTGTTTTCCGGCAATGGGCGCGCGCGTGGAGCAAACGGGCCATTATTCAGAGTGCTATCAAAGCCGTTGCACCTCTGCCTGCACGCCATGGCGCACTTCCCGGAACGGCAGACGCGCAATGGCAGAACGGGCATGACGTTGAGAGCATTGCGGCGGTTGTGGCGGCTTGGGAACCGTTTGAGAGATTTGTCTTCGTGATGGCGGTGCTGGAAGGTTATGGCATGCGCGAGTGTGCTGCTCTGCTGGCTTGCCCTGTGCAGGATGTGATAGCTGCAGAGTCATTGGCGCTGCAGCGTCTGGCGGGCCAATCAGGCACGGAGGTCCTATCTCCTGACCGCGAGTACGTTCGCCGAAGCCGGGGTTTTGCCCGGACTCAGGTGGCGTAAAACACTTCCCTTTAGACATCAATGAAAATTTTGGAATAACTCAGATTAGTCTAGCCTGGACTGCGGGAGAACTGTGCTGGGTATTGCTTCTGT
>DASXIL010000763.1:0-5914 GCA_036497985.1 Candidatus Angelobacter sp.
ATCAATTGTGTACGTGGTGGTCTGCGTTCCGGGCAGAGCTGGGATATTGGGATAACCTGCGAACAACGACGCCAGCAGCGCGCTGGTGGCAGCATTGGCAGCGGCAGAAGCAGTGGGATCGATTGTGATGGTGACCTGCCGTTGGTTCACGCCGTTCAGCCGCTCTGCCTGCATGATCAGGTTTTGCGAAAAACGGTCATAAAAGATGCCGAAGCCGGTGCGGATGACGGTTTTAGGCGCGGCGTTTTTCTTGCCGCCCAGACCCCAGGCAAACCCTATGCGTGGCGCCCAATCGCCATGGTCCTTGATGCCGTTTTGTGTTTCATAGCGCAGACCATAGCTGAAAGTCATGTTAGGGCGGACTTTCCAGTCATCTTCAGCGTAAAGTCCGCCATCGACAAAGGTGTCCTCAGTGAGAGGATTGCCGGTAAGAACAGTAAACTGCGTGGGCTGGCCGTTGTTAAAGTTCGTCAAAGGAGTGATGGTCTGTTGCGTGATCGGATCTTTTGTGGCGCCGAAGGTAAACGTGCCATTGAAGTTCTGCGTGGAAGTGCTGGAGTTGCCGGTAACGCGCAGCCTGCCTCCCAGGCGCAGAAAATGATTGCCTTTGTTGATTGACGTATAGTTCTGCAGCTCGTAATGATTGGTAATGACAGAGCTGATGCCGAGCGGGTTGCCGCCATCAACGAATTGTCCTAACACGTTGATTTCAGGCGTGAGAAAAAGCGAATTCTGGTCGGTTGCGCCGCGCTCCCACTCAAAACGGGTTTCATTGATGGCATGCGGGCTCAGTATCTGCGTATCGCTAATCTGAATTTCATTCTCATTGCCGATCTGGTTATAGCCCTGGGATGGCAGAGCCAGCTGGCTTATGCCATTGTTCTCTTGATTATCGTGCGTGAACTGGTATCGGGCCATCAGGGTATTGGAAGCTGAAACCTGGTAGTCAAAGCGTGCGCTCACATTGGTGCGCACGCGCGGGTTGAGCACGCCGATCACCGGCTGGTTCGCCGCCTCAAAAGCCCCAGGAAATATGACCGCAGCTTCATTAATATTGCGGCGCTCCGCGTTGATCTGATAGGAGAGCTTCTTTCCCAGTGGTCCGCCCACGTTGCCGCTGAGCATTTGTGTGCTGAAATCGGGCTCGGTGGCGGCGAAAGGATTCAGCGCATCCATAAAAGAGTGGTTATCGCTGAAAGAAGCTTGGCCGTGAAGCTTGTCTGTGCCCGGCTTGGTGAGGATCTCAATCCGGCCAAAGCCCATGCGGTCATACTGTGCGGAAAATGGATTCTGGTTGATGCGGATTTCGCGGATAGATGATTTTGGCGGAAGCTGCCCGCCGGTAAATCCGTCAATATAGATCTGCCCGCCATTGGGGCCGGCGGAAGGCCCGGCGAGCGCCTGAAGCTCTGACTGCAATTCATCGGGATCGTCTGAAAGTGCGTCAAGGTCTTTACCGCTGAGCACAAGGCTGCTGCCATTAGCGTCAGGACTGGTGCTCACCCGGGCGGCATCGCTCTGCACTTCAATATCTTCTTCCTTCACAACGATGGCCAGAGGTATGTCAACGTCTTTCAACTGCCCTGCGGCGATTTCCACTTCCTTGGTTGTGGGAGCAAAGCCCTTTGCCGTGACCGAGACGGTGTATTTGCCGGGCGCCAGATTTTTCACGTCATAAGCGCCTGCGCCATCTGACGTGGCAGATACCACCAGATTGCTGGAATTTTTTACCGTGATGCTGGCCCCGGGAATCACTGCACCGGTAGCATCAACGATCTGTCCGCGCAGCCTGCCAGTCTGGGTCTGCGCCACGAGTGCAGCGGAACATGCCAGAAGAAATAAAAAAACAAAAATGGAGATCCACGTGCAACGCCCCGAAGGCCAGAATTTCATCAATCTCTCCTCAACAGTCATCACTACTTTGCCGTTTAGCCATTTCATTGTGGGCCGCCGCCTTCGCCACCAGGCGCTCCCAGGTTCCATCCGGAAAAGAGCGCAGCAGCGCTTGTGCCGTTTGGCGATGAGGTAAGAATCGGCTCAACGCCGCCCAGCAGCGTAATGGCGGTCACTTCATTGCCGGTAGTTCCCTGCGTCGCCACAACCATAACCGCTTCTTCTTTCTGTAAGTCAGCCAGCGTGATGCTGGGTATCCTGCTGAGCATCTGTTGAAAATCAGGTCCGCCTGCAGGGCGAACACCTGGCCCTGCTCCGGTTTGGCCGCGTCCGGCGGCAGGTGCACCACTAGCCGAAATTTGCCCGCCCGCTGGAGCAGCGCCTTGTGCGGCTTGCGCTCCGCCTTTCAGAAAGAACGCCAGCCGCTGCGCCATTTGCGGCGCAAGTTTGCGCAACTGAGAATCAGAATTGAATTTAATGATCACGGATTTCTTCGCCAGTATGTCTTTTACAGTGATGCTGTTGTTGGCCGCATCAATGGCGCTGATAGTCCCGGCAATATTGCGGAAGGTCCCGGAGATAACTTCTTCCGCCGTGATTTCCTTGCCGTCTGCGCTCCGGCTGCCGCGCGCGCGCAACTGGTCGCCGGTCTTGATCTGGTCGATCGTTCCTTTTTGTGCATCGGCAAACTTTACGGAGTTGGGTGAATAGCGCAGAAAGCTGGTGTCTTTTGACGTCTTGACCAGCACGCTTAGGGTCGGCGTGACGGAAATAGTGAAAGTTCCAGTCGCCGCGTCAATGGCGCTTACGATTCCGCCAGTGCCGCGCTTCTGCCAGTCTTCACGATCATGCTGCTGTTTCTGGGCCACATCGGCCTGCTTCATTACGACAATCGTTGTGGCCTCAATGTCGCCATTTGCGCCCGAGCGCCCGCGCAATAGCATGCGATCACCAACCTGGATTTCAGCAAAAGTAATTGTGGGAGCACTCTTGAGGTCGGTCTGTCCCGCAGCAAGGCGGACAATACGTGCGCCCTCCGGAACAGAGATCGTAATTTCTGGACCGGCATCCGTCTTGAGCACCAGATTTGTTCCGCTGATCGACTTAACCGCGCCAACGTTTTTGATAACAGCGCCTGCAGTGGACTGAGAGTCTGTACCGGCTGGATGGTCCTGCGCCTCCAGCGGCGCGCTGAAAAACATGCCCGCCAACGTAGCGAGTACGGCCAATGAATGTCGCCAGTTCACCACACACTTGCCTTCACTTGTAACCAATCAGAACTCTCCCGTGTACTTAGCATCTAGCAGGATTGTTGTTCAGGACATCCGATCAAGACCGCCGCCAGCGGCTCGCTGGCTTTTGCCGTTCCTGTCCGATGTATCTCAGTATCTATTATGAGAGATAGGTGCGAATAATCATCTCAAAAAGACACCCGGTTTGTGTAAAAAGATAGCAAAAAGTTTTGTTAAGCCGTTTTGCGGGCGTAAGCCCACAGGTGAAACCCCGAGGACAGCCGAGGAGATCTTATCTCACCGCACGCAGTCCAAATCTCGAGCGGCAGTCAAAGGCTTCTTGCTTCCTTCGGGTCCGCTTTGATGTAACTATCACGCCAGTCTTTTTCGTCGGCTCGGTTACCGACGAGGAGACACACTTACCGTCACGGTAAAAGTTTTTTCATTCATCACCTCGATCTCATCTGTCCATGCGGACATGCCAAGCCAGTGCATTGCGCAGATGAAGGACATGTACTTTGAACTTGTTCTGCCTGCTCAAGCATGCGTGTCTTACCAGAGTTGGCAACATTCCGGCCCGCGAAAATTCAGTAGCCCGGAGCGTGGCAACAGATTCATCAATCAGGGTCAATCGGCTGAATCATTCCACCCGGGCTAAATGATCGTCCGTCCCCCTTAAAAAACCACCGGAGACACACAATGAAAACGCGTGCAGTTACTTTAATACTTGCAGTCATCCTGGCTCTTGGCGCATCCTGCTCCGCATTTGCCGCTGTCGCGGTGCCTAATCCTCTATCGCCTGCGTCCGGCACGAACCTGCAATCACCGCTGACGATCTCATGGTCCGCCGTAACCGATCCCAGCGGAATTCTGGGCTATAACTGGCAGGTCAGCACCTCTTCAACTTTCCCCACCATCGCATTGCAAAACTCGACGAACGTTGGAACCACGCAGGATACTGTCAGCGGTCTGCCGAACGGTACGTATTTCTGGCGAGTGCAAGCTGTCAGTGGCGCATTTGTAAAAGGCGCGTGGTCTGCGGCGCGCAGTTTCAACATCACGGGCGCAGGCCCAGGACAGCCAGGAGCACCCGCGTTGTCACCGACGAAAGCATATTCCACATTTCATCCGCTGGAAGTGATCTGGTTTAACTGGTCGCCCGTGGCCGGCGCGGCGAGCTACGTGCTTCAGGCTTCAAAAGACCCAAGTTTCCCAACAACTACCACCATCACGTTTAATAACATTCCCAACCCAACCTATTCCTTCTCCACTCCCGATGAAGGGACCTACTCGGCGCGCGTCTATGCGGTCAACGCGAACGGCGTGGCCGGCGTGCCATCAAACGTGATCAACTACTCGGTCTTCTATAACAATCCCATCTCAGCGCCCCCAGCGCCGCTTTCTCCCACGAATGGCGCATCGCTCACCTTGCCGGTACAGTTGGCGTGGACAGACGTTGCCAACCCGCAGCCCAGCGGCTACGAATTACAGATCGCCAAAGACTCCGGCTTCCAGCAGATTGAGGACGATTCGCCGCAGCTCAACAATCCCAACCGCACCGTGCTCTCATTGACATCAGGCCAGAAGTTCTGGCGCATACGCTCCGCCCAGGGTGATTCTTCACCCACCACAGCCGCGGTTACAGTGTGGTCGGCTGCAGGATCTTTCACCATCAGCCCGGCGCCTCCAGCACCTGCTTCTCTGATATTGACGAACAACACTCTTTACAGCGGAGACACCACATGGGTGCAGGTGCAACTCAGCGCGGCAGCTCCGGCCGCCGGCGCGGTGATCAACCTCACCAGCTCGAATCCTGCGGCTGCGCCAGTGCCGGCGTCAGTCAACATGCCCGGCAACACCGCATGGATGCAGTTCCAGATTCAAGCCGGACAAGTTACTTCACCAACCCCAATTACTTTGACGGCCACGCTCAACTCAGGGCAAGCGACCTTGCAGTTCAACGTACTGGCGCCATCGCTCAAGTCCATCTCGGTGAATGCTGGAACGATCAGTGGTGGAGCACAGGTAGGTGCAATCGCAATGCTCAACGGCCAGGCGCCGGCAGGCGGAGCAGTTGTTGACTTCAGCAGCGACTCACCAGCCGCCATGCCGCCCGCGCTCGCAACTATCCCAGCCGGCAGTTCGTCCGTGTCGATCTCGATTCCGACGAATCAAGTCTCGGCAAACACGCTGGCCAACATCACCGCCGGATGGAACGGCACAAGCGTTCAGTCACCGCTGACGATGACGCCGCAAGGCCAGCCTGCTTCCATCTCTCTGAGCCCTGCTTCTGTGAGCGGAATAACCAGTTCCTTTGCGACTGTGACCATGGCAGCGCCTTCCGCTACTGACCAGATCTTCCAGATCAGCAGCAGCAATGCGGCAGCGTCACTAACTGCAAACTCCGTGACGATTCCTGCGGGCAGCACGACGGGCGGCTTCTTCATCAACGCTGCTGCGGTAAGCACGCAGACTCTGGCAACCATCTCAGTTTCAGGCGGCGGAGTAACGCGCTCAGCCTCTTTGACGCTGAATCCGGTCGTTGCTCCAACCACCGCATCATTGGCTGTAACTGCCGGAGGCCGCAGCGGCGAGCGAGTTGTCTCAAACCCAACAGGCTTGAGCGTTGCAACCGGCAGCACCGGCAGCGCACAATTCGCTCCCGGAACGGCAGTAACGCTCAGCATCACCAATGGACGGGATGCCATCTGGAGTGGCGCATGCTCCAGCGGCGGGGCCAGGACCAGGACATGTACGCTGACGTTGAACGCAAATTCGTCAGTGACAGC
>DASXIL010000764.1:0-6548 GCA_036497985.1 Candidatus Angelobacter sp.
CGCGCATTTCGTCTCCTGAAACCAGCACTTCTTATTTTTATTGTGACCTTGCTTTGGAACGGCGTGGCAATGACTCCTGCGTCAGCACAGACCCAAACCAATACTCGAAAGCTCAAGGTCAACGTGCCGCCGGAGTATCCGGAGTTGGCACGCAAGATGAATATCCAGGGGGTGGCCCGCGTTCTGCTTACCGTTACACCGGACGGCAAAGTAGCTGGCGTGAAGGAACTTGGCGGCAACCCGGTGTTGGTGGCTTCACTGGTCCAAGCTGTTAAAAAATGGAAGTATGAATCAGCGGACCGCGAAAGCGAGATTGAAGTGCGGTTTGAGTTTACTCAGAATCACTAGCGCCAAACAACCAGAGCTCGTCCATCGAGTTGCGTTAAGATATTGCAACTCTTGCTGCAATAGATGAATAGCAACCAATCGATAAATAGTTTATGCGCTACAATTCAATGGCGATACGAGTAATCGCATACATTGCATCATTGCGCTAAGCAGCGGTGGTTTCTCCACCCAGCAATGTCAGTACCTCGCCAGTGATGTAACTGGAATCCGCTTCAGAAGCAAAGAAAACAAACGCAGGCGCAACTTCGTCCGGCTGGGCAGGACGTTCCATAGGCGGAGTTGCTCTCTCCCTTACGAGATCATCAATCTCTGGTGTCTTTTTCAATGAAGATGAACATTTCGCGCTGGAGGATGGTGCAGGCCAAGGAAGTTTGCGCAGCTCAGCTTTGTTTTTATCTCAACGTTTTCGCTCGATGAAGTCCATTGTGAAGGCGCAACTCATTTTCCTTTCGCTACTTCTCACTAATCAGGGAGGAAAAATGGCAACCAAGAAACGTTCCAGTTCGAAAAAGAAATCCAGTGGTCGCAAGTATGGCAAGGCTGCGGGCAAGTCAGTCAAGAGCGCCATGCATAGAAGGAAAAAAGGCACACTCAAATCCGGCAAAGGTGGCAAAGGCGGCACAGTCAAGAGCCGCAAACAAGCGATAGCGATTGGGCTCTCTGAAGCACGAGAGAAGGGCGCGAAGGTGCCCAGGAAGAAGAAAGCCGCCTGATCGCCGCGCATCATCTGAATCCAGACCCTAAATGAAAAAAGGCGAAGCTACGATTGGCTTCGCCTTTTTCAAAATAACCGCATTCTTTATCTCATACCAACTCTCTCACTTTGTCGGCAATCTGCGTGGCCACTATTTTTTTGCGATTCGGCTCGCCCCGCACCAGCGATTCGGTGAATTTGGCCGCTTGTTCAAACGTAACTTTTGCCGGCATCGGAGCTTCAAATGGGTCTACCACGGCTTCAATAAGGACAGGGCCAGCAGCGTTGGAAGAGAGTGCGCGATCCAGAATTGCTCCGCACTCTTTAGGGTCATCAATGCGGAAGCCCACTGCTCCGCATGCCTCGGCGAATTTCACGAAGTCAATGGGCGCAAGATCAACACCGTATTCCGGATTACCGAGAAAAACCATCTGCTCCCATTTAATCTGGCCCAACGTATTGTACTTCACCACTACAACGATGATGGGCAGCTTATATTTCACAGCGGTGACAAGTTCCGCCATGAGCATGCTGAAGCCACCATCGCCCACAAACGCAACGCATTGGCGGCCTGGGTAAGCAATCTGCGCGGCGGACGTGTAAGGAAGTCCGCAGGCCATGGTGGCCAGAGTTCCGGAGCAGGAGTACATCTGCCCGCGTTTGGCCAGAATATGCCGAGCCCACCAGGTAGTAATGGTGCCACTGTCGGAGCTGACGATCGCATCATTGCGCAGCCTGTTTCCTAACTCATGGGCAATTACCTGCGGCTTCATTGGCTTTTCCATATTGGAAGAGCGCTTGTGTATCAGCTCCCACCACTCTTTCATTCCCTTCTGGGCTTTCTCCAGAAAGCTGCGGTCTTCATTACGCTTGACCAATGGCAGGAGCGCTTCCAGCGTGCGACGGCTGTCCCCGACCAGCCCGACTTCAACGTCATAACGCAATCCAATGCGCACGGGATCAAGATCTATCTGCACCGCTCTTGCTTTGCCAGGCTTAGGCATGAACTCGATATAAGGAAATGACGAGCCGACAATTAAGAGTGTGTCGCAATTCTCCAGCGCTTCCTGCGAAGGCTTGGTGCCAAGAAGCCCGATGCCGCCAGTGGTGTATGGACTGTCATCTGGAACAGCCGCTTTGCCCAGCAGCGGCTTCACAATCGGCGCGCCAAGCTTCTCGGCGGCTTGCTCCAACGCGTCAGTGGCGTGGAGTGCGCCTTGTCCGGCCAGGATGGCAATCTTCTTTCCAGCATTGAGCACATCGGCGGCCCGGCGCAGATCGGCATTGTCAGGAAAGTGTCCGCCATCTGCATGAACCAGGGACACATGGCCCTTGATATTGCGCTTGGAAGCCGTCTTGCGTTCGGCTTTCATGTCTTGAATATCGGTGGGAAAAGCGATGTGCGCCACTTTGTGATACACGGTGGCCGTCCGGCAAGCGAGCTCGGTAATGTTTTCAACATGAGTTGGGCCCATTACGCGCGTGTTGTAAGCGGCCACATCCATGAAAAGACGGTCCAGCGCAACGTCCTGCTGGGTAAACGTGTCGTTCAGATCGTGATACGGGAGCCCGGTAATGGCCAGGACGGGCGCCCCATCGAGCTTGGCGTCATAAAGTCCATTCAGGAGGTGCACGCCTCCCGGACCTGAAGTGGCAAGGCAGACACCAAGCTTTCCTGTAAATTTGGCGTAAGCGCAGGCCATAAAGGCGGCCGCTTCTTCATGCCGGACCTGAACAAAACGAATTTGCTCCTGGTGCGTCCGCAAAGATTCCATGATGCCGTTGATGCCATCACCGGGCAGGCCGAAAACGACCTCGACTCCCCAATCGATCAATCCTTCAATCAATACGTCGGCAGCAGTTTTGGCCATGAGAATCGCTCCTTCATCCGTGGACTATAAAAATTAGGATGCGAGGCGACAACAAGCTGTTTTCGCGATTGGATTGAAGAAATTTGAAAAGCAGGCGCTTGATGTTGATTCTTTCAGTGAGCAAAACTGCTTTCTGTGGTGCGTGAAGACCGCGCATAAAGTACAATAGAAAAAAGGGCGGGCTGTTTGGCTCTCCTCTCAAAAAATTTGAAGTATAGGAGTGCTCATGGCTGGAAGCTCTCGAACGACCTTTGCAAAGCGCCAAAAAGAGCGGCAGCGGCAGGAGAAACAGGCTGAAAAAGCCCAACGCAAGCTGCAACGCAAGACACAAGACCAGGATACGGATCCCAACGCTCCTGAGAAGCCCAAAGACCTGACCGTTACCTATAACGAAGAAGGCATCCCTGAAGGATTCGGCTTTCACGATTTTTAGACACTTTGGGGCGGGGTTCCGCCCAAAGGTGTAGTATTAAGAAGCAGTTAGTTGTCCTCGACTCAGATAGACATTTCCCGCATTCGTCACCTGCCTATTTCTGCTGAGAACAGCACCACCCTAGCAACACGGTAAAGGAGTCGCAGTGAAGAAGATTTACGTCGGCAATTTTTCATTCCACATGACGGAACCAGAATTACGGGCGCTGTTTGAGCCATTTGGAGCTATTGACAGCGCATCGGTCGCAACCGATCGTGACACAGGCCGGTCCCGCGGTTTTGGTTTTGTACAAATGCCCAATGACGATGAAGCAGAAAAAGCAATGGCAGCACTGAACGGTAAAGACTCCGGTGGACGTGCCCTTACAGTAAATGAAGCACGTCCGCAAGCGCCGCGAGGCAGGTTTGGTGGGGGCGGCGGGCGTGGCAATGACCGTGGCGGCAATGATCGCGGGCCGCGTCAGCGTCGTGAACCGCGTTGGTAAAAGCCAGCGTAGCCAGGCGTATGAGAGGGACAGCGGAAGCTGCCCCCCATGAGACAGCTATGGAAACCGTTGTCTGCAGCAAATGCGGACAACGGTATGCCATCCGTAGTGAATCTTCGCCGCAAGACGCGGAGCTCTCGCGAAAACAGGCGTCTTTTCTGGCCGATACGCTAGTCTGGGACCACATTCAGGAACGGAAGCATCAGGGAACCATCGAACTGCCGAGCCTTTGAAGATTGCAGTTTAAGAAACTGATTGCGACATTGAAACCTTTGGGACTCAGCGGACCTGCTGGCCCTGCGGTTTTTTCAGCCCAGGAATCCGATATGGCTATTGACAACAATGGAGCGGCTGCCAGAGCGGAAGGACACAACGCGGTCTTTACCGTGTTGCGGCAGTTGCTTAAGCCTTATGAAAGCGAACTGGCCATCCGCACTGACAAACCGGGAAACTGTTACCTGGAAACCCGTTCTTCCAGCATGAATGGCCGGCGCATGTTCTTTGCCGGCGCCAAAATCAAGAAAAATTACGTCAGTTTCTATCTTCCAGCTTTATATATGTTTCCCGATCTATCTGATCGAATTTCCCCGTCGCTGAAGAAGATAATGCAGGGGCAGGCTTGCTTTAATTTCACAACGTCCAACCCGGACTGGTTTGAAGAATTAAGCAGACTGACTCAGGCCGGATACCAAAAGTTGAAGAGCGAAATGCTGCTGTGATCAGCCCATGCACCTGAAAGCAAAGCAGTAAACCTTAGCCATACCCTTCCGATCAATTGCACAAAAACTGTGCTATACTGATCTTGCTTTAGATCTGCGGTTGCAGGGCTCCTCAAGATCGAGATCTGGTCCAGGATTCCCACACTGACTTACCTCCGATTGTCTACGGCGAAAATTGAAAAAATATCGGCATGAGATCACTCTGCCCTGACGTTTTGATAAACGTCTCTGTCAGCACCCGCCGCCGATCAAAAGAAAGCAAAAAAAACTCTAAGTGTCTACGTTTAAAGAACTTCCCATATCTCCATATCTACTGGATCGCCTGCGTGCGTCCGAATTTGTAACCCCAACTGAAGTCCAGGCAGCAGCCATTCCACATGCGGCCAGCGGCAAAAATGTTGTCGCCACGGCCCAAACCGGTACAGGTAAGACTCTTGCCTTCCTGGTTCCCGTTATGGACAAGCTGATGCAGCAAACAGAATCGCGGCCCGGCACCCTGGTTCTGGTGCCCACACGAGAGCTGGCACTGCAAATCGGCAAACAATATGAACAATTGCGCGGCAAGAAACTGCCGCCGGCAGCGCTGCTGATTGGCGGCGTTGCGGAAAAATCGCAACTGCGTGCCGTGCGCTCCGGAGCCAAGCTAATCATCGCCACGCCTGGCAGGTTTGAAGACCTGTTTGACAGAGAATTGATCTCGCTCGCCGGAGTAAAAATCCTGGTGCTGGACGAAGTGGACAGAATGCTGGATATGGGATTCATCCCAGCTATCCGTAGGATTGTGAGCAGGTTGCCAAAATCACGGCAGACGCTCTGCTTTTCCGCCACCCTTGAGCCGTCTGTGGAACATTTGGTTGACGATTACGCGCGTGGAGCTGTACGGCTGGCTTTTGGATCTACCAAGAAAGCCTCTGAATCCGTGGACCTGCTGGCTTATGAAGTCCATGCCGATCAGAAGCTTTCACTGTTGAAGCGCCTGCTCAATGAGGAAACGGGACGCACGCTGGTTTTCGTTCGCACCAAGCGAGCGACTGAGCGGCTGGCCGAAAAGCTGAATCGCCAAGGGATCGCTGTGAGCGTGTTGCATGGCGATCGAAGCCAGTCACAGCGGAATAGCGCTCTGACAGCCTTTCAGCATGGGACATCCCGTGTTCTGGTGGCTACGGACGTCGCTTCCCGCGGAATCCACGTTGACGATATTGCCCAGGTCATTAATTACGACCTGCCGGCGATACCCGAAGACTTCATCCATCGAGTGGGAAGGACAGGAAGGGCCGGGGCGACTGGCTCAGCCATCACGTTCTATTCCGGAGTTGAGCGTTCCGATCTGGCAAGAATTGAGCGCACTTTGCAGCTAAAGATGCGCCGCGGACACGTTGATACTGGTCTGACCCGGGAAGAACGGGCTATGCCGGTGGACGTTTCCAGCATGCGGCCGGAACCGGTTAAGCCTGGCTCCAGGATGGTTCGCCTTCCGGGAGAAGTTTTTCAACGGTATACGGTCTAAAATTCACAGGACGAAAGGCCAAAAGGCCTTCCAAACAGTTAGTTTTTGGGTCTTTGGCGAGAATACCGCCAAAGACCTGTTCTTATGGGGATGAACTTGACAGATTCTCCTATAGAATAGAATCATGTCCACCCAAAACGATCCCAAGGCCGACTTGCTGGTAAAAACGGCCGACTTTTACCGGCGCTCCATTGCCAATTACGGGCAATTTACAAGAACAGAAAGAAAACCACGAACCAAAAAACAGCTGGAACAAAGACTTCAGACCATTCTCAAGGAAATCGATTCGCTTGGCGTTAAGCCCGTTTCCGCAGACTGATACCATAATTTCTGACAACAATTTAGGGGCGTCCATAGACCCCCGGAAGTAACTGCGTTCAACCGAGCACGAACCGTGACCCGCTGCCGATCAAGTCCTATGGCGGTTAAACCATCTTCTTGGATGGGATCGTATCAAATGTGGCCACCCGCCCATTTGTACGGTTACTGCCA
>DASXIL010000765.1:0-4377 GCA_036497985.1 Candidatus Angelobacter sp.
GACGAACTAGAAGACATGCGTTGCAGAGCCGAATTCAATCGCCATGCGATCGTGTACGGGACATTGCACCAATACAGCCACGACGACGCATAGAGACAGTAAGGTAGGATGGCTAATGAAACGCAGGGTGACAGATCCAACGGCCAATTGCCAATTGCTTCCTTGCTGTGCTTTGTCGTACCTTGCCGCTTTGCGTAGTATTCCCTGAATCGGTATTTTAGAGATAGATGCCCAAGACCCTAGCCGAGTATCCGCAACTGCACCTGGCGCGCAGAAGCGAGATCGCGTACGCCCACCGTCGCGGGTTTCGGACCTTACGGTGGACGTATCGCCAGCTTGCCGAGTTGGAATTCCGTTTTGCCCGCGAACTTGAAGCGAGAGGGATCGGCAAGGGCGACCGCGTGCTGTTGTGGGGCGATAATTGCGCAGAATGGGTGGGGACGTTCTTTGGCTGCATGTTGAGGGGCGCAGTGCCCGTCCCGATGGACCGCATCGCGTCACCCGACTTTGCCCAACGCGTAATGTCCGATGTGGATGCGAAGCTTATCGTCTGCGCCAGCGCTTTGGAAGTCCATGCCGCGGGCCGTGCTTATCTTGAGCTTGAAAACCTGAGCGAGACTCTTTCGCAGCACTCAGCAGAACCTTATGCTCTGGCCGAATTCAGCCGCGACGATACGGCGCAAATCGTGTTTACGTCGGGTACCACGGCAGAACCGCGCGGCGTGGTGCTGACGCATGGAAATATCCTGGCCAGCGTTAATCCCATTGAGCGCGAGTTTCCTAAATATCGAAGATCGGAGCGACTGTTTCATCCCATGCGTTTTTTGGAACTGTTACCACTCAGCCACGTGTTCGGCCAATTCATGGGAATGTTCATCCCGGCTCTGCTGGGCGGCACAGTGCATTTCCAGGACAGCTTTAAGCCTACCGACATTATTACAACCATCAAGAGAGAGCGCATCTCCGTGCTAGTGGCAGTCCCGCGCGTTGTGGAGTCGCTGAAAAACAAACTGCGGGATGACTTAGGCTCATATATCGAAACGAATTGGGAGCGCGCTGAGAACGAGCGCTTCCTGAAGCGCTGGTGGCGCTTTAGAAAAATCCGTCGACAGTTCGGATGGAAGTTCTGGGCCATCATTTCCGGCGGCGCGGCGCTGGACCAGAATACCGAAGAGTTCTGGCGGCGGCTGGGCTATGTGGTGGTGCAGGGCTATGGGCTTACGGAAACCAGTTCTCTGATCAGCCTGAACCATCCTTTCAAAGTGGGGCGCAGATCGATTGGCAAGGTCTTGTCCGGCCGCGAAATGAAGCTTGATCCGGAAACAGGTGAGATCCTGGTGCGCGGAGAAAATGTGGCGCGGCAGTACTGGCAGGGCAAAGGATTGAAGCCGGTGACCGGCGAGGAAGGCTGGTTTCGCACGGGCGACCTGGGCGCGATGGATGAAGAAGGCAATCTCTACTTCAAGGGCCGCAGCAAGAATGTGATCGTAACGCCGGCGGGATTGAAGGTCTATCCGGAAGACCTGGAGCAGGCGCTGCGCAAACAGCCGCAGGTACGCGACGTGGTGGTGGTGGGCATCGCCGCGGGAGGAAATGCGGAAGCCTGCGCCGTGCTGCTGCTCAGGAATGGAGACTCCGGCAGCACTGCCGTGGCAAATGCCAACCAGACGCTTGCCGATTTCCAGAAGATACGCCGCTGGCTGGTGTGGCCCGACGATGATTTTCCACGCACGTCCACGCAGAAGCCGAAGTTGGAATTGATCCGCAGGGCAGCGGAAAGCCAAGTGAACGGCAGCGGCCCCCCGTCGCCGACGAGCAGCCACTCCGGGGATGGAACGCTGGAAGAGTTGATCGGCAACATTGCCGGCCATCGTGTTGAGCTTAAGCCGGGAGCTCATCTGGAAAATGATTTGAACCTGAGCTCGCTGGACCGTGTGGAGTTAATGGCCGCGATCGAAAGCCGGTATCAAGTTGATCTGGGCGACCGCGAGTTTTCCCAGGTAAATACAGTTGCCGACCTGGAGAATTTGCTCAAGAAATCGGCACCGGAAGCCAGGACCAATAACTATCCTTATTCTCGCTGGCCACAGAGCCGGCTGGTGCGCTGGATTCGTGTGCTGGGCTACAACTGCGTGACGCTGCCTTACATCATGGTGATGGCGCGGCCCAAAATCATAGGCCGTGAGAAACTCAAAGATTTTCGCGGGCCGGCGCTGATTATCTCCAACCACATTGCTCAGATCGATATTGGATTCCTGATGGCTGCGCTGCCTATGCACCTGCGCAACCGGCTGGGCGTGGCCATGCAGGGTGAGATGCTGCGCTCCATGCGCCATCCGCCGAAAGATTGGTTCTTTTTGAAGCGCTGGTGGGAGCAGGTACGGTATGCGTTGATCGCGACATTTTTCAACGTATTCTCACTGCCGCAACGGGCCAAGTATCGTGAGAGCTTTCGCTTTGCCGGCGAATTGATTGATCGCGGCTATAGCGTAGTGATTTTTCCAGAAGGCCGCCGGACTGAGACGGGCGAGATGTCGCCCTTCCGTAGCGGGATCGGGTTGCTGGCAACACATCTTAACCTGCCGATTATTCCAATGCGCATTGACGGGCTGTTTCCATTCAAGATTGCGAAGAAACATTACGCTCCACCACACGCCGTGCAGGTAAAAATTGGGGACACGGTGAGGTTTGATCCGACGGCCGATCCGGAGGAGATCGCGAAAGAGTTGCAGAGGATCGTGGCGGCGCTGTAAAGAAAGAAAAACCTTACCGCGGATAAACGCGGATTGGGAAGGCAAATCTCTCTACTGCTAGACACAGATGACACTGATCAGATGTGGATTCTGCGCGCGGTACTCGTGGATTGTTTTAAACTGAGGGCTAGAGAAATGCGGCTATGGTTTCTCAGCATCCTGTTCGCGAATAGGGGCCGTAAAGCCGGCTTGCGCGTCGCGCGGTATGTAACACGCGCAGCACAATTTCTGGACCACGAAACAGATAAGCGGTTTGGAGCGGAGCGACAAAACCAATGATTCATACAGGCCGCCATTTTCTACAGATCCCTGGACCGACCAACGTTCCTGACCGCGTGCTGCGGGCAATGGACCGCCCTGTTATCGACCATCGCGGGTTGGAGTTTGCCCAGCTTGGCGCTGAAGTGCTTGAAGGAGTGAAATTAATCTTCAAGACCAAGGGGCCGGTAGTGATTTATCCAGCATCCGGCTCGGGCGCATGGGAAGCCGCGATTGTGAACACACTCTCTCCTGGAGACCGAGTGCTGATGTTTGAGACCGGGCACTTTTCCAACTTGTGGCGCGACATCGCTGTGAGGCATGGGCTGGTCGTGGATTATGTGCCGGGAAACTGGCGTCGCGGCGCGCAACCGGAGGATGCCGAACATCGGCTGAAAGAAGACAAGCAACACGCCATCAAGGCAGTGATGGTCGTCCACAATGAAACTTCTACAGGAGTTGCAAGCCGCATTGCCGAGATTCGCAAAGCCATGGACCGGGCGCAGCATCCGGCACTGCTGATGGTGGATACGATTTCGTCGCTGGGATCGATCGACTATCGCCACGAGGAATGGGGCGTGGACGTAACGGTGGGCGGGTCGCAAAAGGGACTGATGCTTCCGCCGGGGCTGAGCTTTAACGCAATTTCAGAGAAGGCGCTGGCGGCGAATAAGTCGGCCAAAATGGGGCGCTATTACTGGGACTGGCAGGAGATGCTGAAACCCAATCGATCAGGGTTCTTTCCATACACGCCGGCGACGAACCTTTTGTGGGGACTGCGTGAAGCGCTGGCCATGCTGCATGAAGAAGGGCTGGAAAATGTGTTTCGCCGGCATGACCGCCATGCCGAAGCGACGCGTGCGGCCGTGGAAGCATGGGGGTTGGAAGTGTGGTGCGAAGAGCCGAGAGAATATTCCAGCTCGCTCACGGCGGTTGCCATGCCGCTGGGCCATGATGCGGACAAGCTGAGGGAGATCATCCTGGATGCTTTTGATATGTCCCTTGGCACCGGCTTGGCCAAGCTGGGCGGCAAGGTTTTTCGCATTGGGCACTTGGGACACTTTAATGATCTGATGCTGGCAGGAACCTTGAGCGGCGTGGAGATGGGATTGAAGCTGGCAAAGGTCCCGCACAACTCTGGTGGGATCAACGCTGCGCTGGATCGTCTGGCGGCGAGCCATCCGCGCGTAGCCAACCACTCTCAGGTGGCGGAAGCTGTAATTCGGTAAATTAACGTTGCTCGTCTTTGAGGTTGCGGAAGCCGGCGCGGTGGTCTCGGATAAGACGGTCAAGCCGCGATTGCAGCAGCGTTACCGCGTCATACAAAGTCTGGATACCGCCGCTTTCCCAGCGTACATCTTCATGC
>DASXIL010000766.1:0-7589 GCA_036497985.1 Candidatus Angelobacter sp.
TTGCTGCCGATCCGCGTCAGTTCCGGACCAAAATTTCCTCCGACAAGATTCCCCGCTTCATTCTGCACCGCATGGCAAGAAGAGCAGAAGGACGCTCCATATAGAGTGGTTGCTTCCGTCGAAGCATCGGCGCCAGTCGGAGCTGCTGTCGCGGCCTTTATCTCAATCTTAGAAGCCGGAGAAGCTGAGCTTTGGGCAATGAGGAAAGCTGAAATATCGGCGGCGTCCTGATCGTTGAGTTGGAAATTCGGCATTGTCGCCGAAGCTGCATACGTCTGCGGGTTTTTGATCCAGGCATAGATCCATTCGCGGCTGGTCTTTTCCGCGATGTGCGTGAGCGGCGGCGGATTATCGCCGGGAGTGAGCTGATTGCCATCCGGCTGCGTTACATTATGGCAGTGTACGCAGCCCATGCTTGAAAGCAGGTTGCGGCCCTCACTGAGTTTTGGTGCGCCTTCCAGCGGTCCAAGATGGCACTGCCCGCATCCGGACTCCAGGTACTTTGCCGGAAGCAGCGGCTGTTCCCACGCTTCAGTGGTGTAGTGCGCTTCTTCCACTGACGTTGCTGGCCCCTGTCCACGATGGCAGGTTACGCAACCGAACTCATCAATCTCGTGAGGAATCGGCGGATGTTTTCTAAAAGGCTGCGCGGAAGCGCCGACGAGCGCGCCATTCATGTTGACGTGGCAGCTTTCGCAGCGGTCGACCACGCCCAGCTTGGCAATCCACGTCTGGCGAATCCCACCATGGAAGCTGCGCACCAGAGTGCCGCTCTGCCGCTCTGCCGCAATCTTTAAATAAGACTTTTGATAATGACGCCAGTCACTGAAATAATTTTTTGCTGGCGCAATGGCCAGCGAGACCAACAGCACCAGGCTTACGGCGCCGAAATAAGCCAGCTCTCGCAGTGTGGGGCGGCTGCGCAAAGGAGCGGGTTTGTTGTTATCGTCCACTTAGGCTCTCCATCCTTGTATTAGCTCTGCCACGGCAACACCCAACTCCATCCTGGCCCGCGAAAGAACGTACCCACCACAGTGAGAATCGTCAGCTCAACCAGAAACCATGACATGATCCAGAAAGAAAGTGGCTTGGAAGCCAGCCAGCGATGAAACAACCGCGGTGATTCCGGCGAAAAACGTGCCGACCACAACATCAGGCCGCCAATGAGGATTGTCGGTACCAGGGCAACGATGACGTCAAAAACCAAAAGGAATATGCAGAACAAGACAAGAGCGATGCTAATGACCATCAATCGGCGTTTGCGGTCTCTTGCCCACAAGCTTTCACCTTCAATGTTGATGTTGAAATAAGGAATCACAATCAGCGCGCCCACCACCAACCCCGGGACCAGAACTCCCGCTACCATAGGAGGAAAATAGTGCAGGAGTTCCTGCAGTCCCAGAAAGTACCAGGGCGCTTTGGCGGGATTGGGCGTATGCATGGGATCGGCAATGCCTTCCAGCGGCGCGTTGGCCAGCAAAGAAATCCATACCAGCAACACGAACGCGACTTCCAGCGCGATGATGAAGCGTGACAGCGCCGTTGGGTAAGTCATCACGCGGCCGTCGTCCTGCGTCTTTACGTACGGAGAAGTACGGCGCAGGATGAAAGCGATACGCCGCGGATTCTTGCGCACGTCCGATTGCAACTCGGCTTGCATCTTCACTTCCGCTTGCGGCTTGGGATCTTCCGTCATAGCTTCTTTTTCTCCGGAACGTAAAGGCCGCCATCTTTGCGTATGCGCCAGAAATGCACGCCGACGAGCAGAATGGCGGCCAGCGGCAGGATCACGCAATGCAGCACGTAAAAGCGCAGCAGCGCGTTGGCATTCACTTCATTCCCGCCCAGCATCAGGAAGCGAATCTGTTTTCCCATCAGCGGAACGGCTTTTGCGATGTTGGAACCGACCGTAACCGCCCAATATGCCAACTGGTCCCAGGGAAGCAGGTAACCGGTGTAGCTGAGCAACAAGGTCAGCAGCAGCAGAAACACACCGATGACCCAATTGAACTGCCGCGGCGGACGATATGCCCCGCGATAAAAAACCTTGAACATGTGCGCGAATACCAGAAAGACCATCGCGTGAGCCGACCAGCGATGCAGGTTGCGCAGAAACACGCCGGAGGCGACAACAAATTGCAGGTCTTTCATGTCCGCATACGCCTGTGGCACTGAAGGGTGGTAATAAAACATCAGCAAAATGCCCGTTGCGATCAGGATGAAAAACGTGCTCAGCGTGAGCGCTCCGAGATACCATGTGGGACTGAACTCCAGAGCGCGCGAGCGGACTTTTACAGAAAAAAGATGAAGAAAGATATTCTGCTGGACGGCCTGTGACCGATGCAGATTGCTGGAGCCGCTGCCGCTGCGGAATATCGTGCGCCAGATTTCCGTATTCCTGATCCTGTCGAACTCTGTCTTGATTGTTGTGGCCATGCTTATACCTTCACGTATTCCGGTTCCTTTAACCGGCTGGAACGATCGACCATCAAGTTGCCGTCTTCCGCCAGCCAGACCTTCAGCCAGGGAAGCGGTTGCGGCGCAGGTCCAGCCACTTTTACGCCATCGCGATTGAAACGGCTGCCGTGGCATGGGCATGCAATCAAATCAAGCTCAGGCTTCCAGGCTGTAAGACAGCCCAGATGCGTGCAGATTGCTCCGAGCGCATAAAACCCTTTTGCGCCATTGATCAGGTAAATGCCGCTTTGCGCATCCAGCGTTACGGTGTTGGCAGGGAACTGGTCCGGCTTGCCCGCCTTGATGATAGGAGCAGATTCAAACAACACATTTGGTGAGAAGTATTCATAGGAGAACAAACCCGTCCCTGCCGCCGCCACGATCAATGAACCCATGCCGACCTTGGCAAAAAATTTTCTGCGGCTGCAGTCTTGGCAATCTTCGTCCCTGGCGGTCGCGCCAGCGGGCGGTTCCTGGACTTGTGTTTTCACGTCGCTCATTTGCTGCTCCTCAAATCAAATGACTGTATCGGGATCAGTCCGGTGCTCTCGGCTGACCTGAAATGAAATGCTTCCATGGTGATTTCCTTTACCGGGCAGCGCATCGCGCACAGTCCGCAACGGATGCAGCGGGTTTCGTCCTTCACCATAACTGCTCCAGAAAGCGTTCCAGTCGCCAGCTCCTGCGGCCGTACGCCGCGCAACTCGACTTCATAAGAGCTTTCGTTTTGTTCCAGGTGGGCAAGCACCGGCTCCGGAAATTCGAAGTTTTCCAGCGGGACCAATTCAAGGCACTGCTCAGGACAGACATCGACGCAGCCGCCACACAGAACGCATTCGCTGCCGTCAACTTCAGTGCCTTCAAAAACTGTGTTGACCCAACAGTGGAGGCAACGCTGGGCCTCCTCAATAGCTGTCTGTTCATCGAAGCCAATTTCCACTTCGGTCATGCCGGTGCGCCGCTCCAGCGGTAGCATGGGAACAGACTTGCGCGCGATCTCCATGTAGTTGGTGATCATCTGATGCATGTCAAAGACTTCAACTTCAAGAATGGGATCGGCATGCTTCTGGCCGCGCAGAAACTCGTCAATGCCCACGGCAGCGCGCTTGCCGTCGGCCACGCTGTCAATGATCAGGCGTGGACCAAAAACGCAATCGCCGCCGGCAAAGATACCGGGGACTGAGGTCATCAGGTTGCTGCGATCTACTGAGATCAGCCCGCGCGATGACAATTCGATCTTGCTTTCTTTGCCGAGAAAATCCAGGTTGGGAGTTTGACCGATAGCCATAATTACCGTGTCGCATTCCACAAGTGATTCGCTTCCGGCGGTAAACTGCGGGCTGAATCTTCCATTCTCATCAAAGACGCGGCTGGTACGAACGGTTTCCAAGGCGGTGACTCGGCCATTCTCGCCAATCACTTTATTCGGCCCGTATCCGGCATGGATGACAACGCCTTCCGTTTCAGCTTCTTCCACTTCTTCAAGCGCCGCGGGGATTTCGTCTCGTCGCTCGATGCAGACAATGTGGACCTCGCTGGCGCCCAGGCGCAGCGCGGAAAGTGAAATATCCACCATTTCATGGGAAGCTACGGCGCTAATGTTTTTAGACCACTCTTCGGTCGGGATCTCATGCTGGCGTACGACTTCACGGGCCGCGGAGCGGGCTACGTCCATGGCGACATTGCCGCCGCCAATCACCACTACTTTTTTGCCGATGGTGAATTTGTAGCCAAGGTTCACGTTCAGAAGAAAATCGATTCCTTTATAGACGCCATCCAGATCGACCCCTGGTATGGAAAGGTCTCTGCTGCGATGCGCGCCCACGGCAATAAGCACAGCATCGAAGCCCTGCGCGCGCAATTCTTCAATGGAAAAATCTTTACCGGCGCGCTGGTTCAATTTGAGCGTAACGTCGCCTGTTTCAAGGATCTCTCGCACCTGGGCCTCAACCACGTCGCGGGGCAGGCGATATTCAGGAATTCCAAGATAGAGCATTCCGCCGGGAACGGCAGCCGCCTCAAAGATTGTGACGGGATATCCCATCAAAGCGAGGTCGTGCGCCGCAGAGAGCCCGACCGGGCCGGCGCCGATGATGGCAATCTTGTATGGCAGAGCCGGCTGTTTTTCGACTGGTGAAGGCTTGAAGTTTTTTGACTCGGGACCGAGACGCTCAGTAAGAAAGCGCTTGAGTGCGCGGATCTGAATCGGCTTGTCAATTTCGCCGCGGCGGCAGGCGCTCTCACAAGGATGCGCGCATACTCTTCCGCAGATGCTGGCCAGTGGGTTCGGGTCGCGAGCGAAGCGGTAAGCCTCTTCAAACCTGCCTTCGGCAATCAGCGCCACGTATCGCCCGGCGTTGGTGTGGGCCGGACAGGCCATCATGCAGGGAAAGTTGGTGTTGAGCCAATCCCGGCTCACCGTTTTGTTTTGAAAACGCTTCTGCATGACGTCTTAAGCCCCCGCGCTTGGGTTTTAGCGGGACAGCCGAAGCCGTCCCGCGCACGTCTCTTACTGCAGTGTGAAGTCGGCAGAGGAATCGCCGGTCACGGTTATTTTCTTGGACTGAAGTTTTTTGCCTTCATGCCATGCGTTCACGGTGTATTGTCCGTCAGGAATGTTGGCAATCTTGTAGGAGCCGTCGGCTTCTGTTTCGGCAAAGTAGGGAGTTGGGGAGACGATGATGTAGCCGGCCATTTCCGGGTGAACATTGCAGAGCAGCGTCACCACGCCGGGATCGGTGAACTTGAACGCTTTCTTCTGTCCCTGCGGCCACGTCCCCATGTTGTGCGTCTTTTTCTTGTCGCCGGAAATCGACGGCCAGAAAACATTGTGCTGAACTTTGTCACTGTTTAGAAATTCAACGGTCGTCCCCAGCTGAATCACCATTACATGGGGTTGGAAGGTAAGGCCCTTCTGGTCCATGGTGACAGGTTTGTCCGTGGTGGCTGGCACCGGGGCGGCCGATTCCAGGTAGACAACTGATTTTCCCGGAGAAACTTTACCTTTGAGACTGCCGGCGAAGCTCATCTGTGCGGCCACAAGTGCGAGAACTGAGGCCAACAATACGTATTTCGTTTTCATGAGTGCATCCTCTCCAAAGTATTTAGTACACCCACTCCAGAGCCACGACAGCCGTGTTCGTGCGGAACTGCTGAATCGACGTTGGCAATCCGGTAATGGGGTTGGTGATGAAAGTTACGCTCTGTTGCGGGCGGAACTGGTATTCAAATGAGGCCTTGATGTTGGCGTGAATCAGGAACTGTATTCCCGGCGTAATGCGATTCCTCGTAGTGTGGAAAGTGAGAGGCGCAGCACCGGCAAGACTGTTGAGTTTATCTTCGCCGGAGTTGACCGCATCCCAGCGCAAGATCGCCATCAGCCAGGGATGAATCAGGTAATCAGCCTGGACAAAGCCCCCGGTGAAAGTTGCCGGCTGGCCATGAAGGAATCCCGTAGCAGTAGGTGTGGCAGGATCCAGTGGCAATGGGACCGGAGTGCCCGTGGCGTCGATGGGTAACTGATTCGTGTCGTGCCCGTACATGAAGAGACCGTAGACATTCAGCGCGCGATAGTTGACGCTGAAATCGCCGCCTGCGCGATAGAACGGTTCTCTAACGGTAAGGACCGCAGGATCACCGAGAAGGGTTTCTCCACTAAAGCGCTGCACCGAACGGCCGTAAAAATAATAGCTACCCAGGTTGATGTAGGTGTGGTCGCGGGGGCCTGAAGCTCCGGCAGCTTGTACGGCATTGCGACTGGCTGGATCGCGTTCCAGATTGAAGCGATAGGACACGCGAGCATAAATATCCTTGAAGTTGGAATCAGAGGCGAAGCCTGCAGGTGACGGGACAAAATCGCTGTTGTTAGAGGCCTGGTTGAGGCCGCTGGTGTTCTGGTCAACGAAGGCAATGGAGTAATGGTAGCCGCCGTACTGATGGCCTCCGCTGAATTCTATTCCATTCATTGCGTCGGCCATTGTTAGCTGATTGTTGACATTCTTTTGCCCGAACGCAGGGTTCTGGTTGCCGATGTTGGCCTGGTCGAAGATGTCGTAACCGCTGATGTTGATGTTTCGGGCCTGGCTGAAGGGAAGATCCAGTTCAAAACGTCCGACGCGCAGGCTGAGCGAGTCCTTCTTCATCTTCAGGAGTCGGCCAATATTTACGAACTTGAGATAGCCATCGCCCAAGCCGCCGGCTGTGTTGTCGCCACCGACGTTGAGGTCAGAATCCACCCAGAAAGCGATATCGCTGCCAAAATTGCCGGCGGTAAATATGCTGAAAAGGCCGCTGCTGAAATCCGTCTTTGGGATAAACGGGGCCACCGTGCCCGGAGGAACGAGTGCGTCAAAGTTGCCACGATTGCCGCTGGTCTTCTGGAAGAATGTGTTCATCCGCAGCCCAATCGGCGGCATACCGGGGATTGTGCCCGGCCAGATGGCCTTGGGGAAAAGGTCCTTTTGGGCCGGCGCGCCCAGCAGGACCGGAGGAACCTTTAGAAAGCCTTCATCGTCGGTAGGGAACTTAAAGCCTGCGTCCTTGAAGGCCTTGCCAAAATCGTTGAGCTTAGGAAAATCAGAATGGCAGGTAGCGCATGAAGTCTGGTATTGGCGAGCAAAAGCCGGGATCGCATGGCTCACCGCGGGAAAGGCGAGAACAAACAACAGGCAGATGCATCCTAAACGGTATAGATTGCTGATGGATTTCGTCCTCATGGAATCTCCTTGCTGATCTAGGTACAGTCCAACCGGAATTACATCTCCGCCGATCACATCCGCGCTGTGATACTTGCGACCGTGGCGACATATTACGTAAAAGTGGGAATTGCGAGTGTGATGTAGATCACGCTTGCAGTGTGGGGGCCCGGTAGGTCGCATATAAAAGCTACCAGCGCCTGAATGCAGTAAAATAGGTTTTCGGCAAGTGGCTTCTTCCGCAGACGCGAAAGTGCCCCGACTTATGGGCCTTGTGCAGACAGGTTTTATGAGACTCGGCCAACAAAGGCTTGGAAGCTATTTCTTTTTGGAGCCGGTGAACTATCCTTAATTCAACAAGTGGTTGATTAGGATGCGCAGGAGTTCTTATCCTCCATAGCCGGATCGCCACCGCCGTCCACCAGTGGCCCGGATAAA
>DASXIL010000767.1:0-6158 GCA_036497985.1 Candidatus Angelobacter sp.
GTGAAACGTTCCGCGTCTGAAATTAACTGGGAATACGCGGTCATTCAAAGAATGGATCCGCAGGACCTCAGCACGCATTTGGTCCCTTTTAACCTGGGCAAAGCCATTGCAGGCGACGAAGGCCAAAATGTAGTTCTCCAGCCGGGAGATGTAATAACGATTTTCTCCCAGAATGATATGCAAGTGCCCGCAGGCCAGCAGACTAAATTTGTGCGATTGGAAGGAGAATTTCTCACTGCGGGCGTTTACCAGGTCCAGCCGGGCGAAACACTGCGCCATTTGATTTCAAGAGTGGGCGGTTTCACGCCGGAAGCGTATTTGTACGGCGCCGAATTCACGCGTGAGTCCACCCGAGAAGACCAGCAGAAACGGCTTGATGAGTACATCAATGAGCTGGAGAAGTCGATAGAGCGAAATGCAAGCGGACAGAGGGCCCTCAGTGGGGACGAAGCGGTTGCAGAGCGCCAAGCCGTGGAAAGTCAGCGCCGCCTGTTGGACAAACTACGCCAGATGAGAGCGACTGGGCGGGTCGTGCTAGAACTTAAACCCACCGCAGACAATCTAAGGGAGCTGCCGGACCTCATGTTGGAAGATGGTGACAGGTTGTTGGTGCCATTCAAGCCGGCCACGGTGAACGTGATCGGGTCGGTCTATAACAGCAATTCCTTTATTTTTAAGCCGGGTAAGACCGTGAGCGATTACATGCGTCTTTCCGGCGGTCCCACAAAAAATGGCGATAAGGGCAGGTCATTTGTTATCCGCGCGGATGGCACCACCTTGAGCGGCAATGGTCACAACGCCCTGTTCCTAAACGGCTTTGAAGAGGCGCGATTGATGCCGGGCGATACGATTGTGGTGCCGGAGAAATTGGACAAAGGCGCTGTGCTGAGAGGCTTTAAGGACTGGACCCAGATCATCAGCACTTTCGTGATTGGAGCGGCAGCGGCCAAAGTGCTGTTCCCGTAGCGGCAAATGACAAGATCACAGGAATCCATTCTGGTGACGGGCGGGGCTGGTTTCATCGGCTCCAACTTCATATTGCGTTGGCTGGAACAAGAAGGTTCGCGGGTTGTGAACCTTGATAAGCTCACATACGCCGGAAACCCCGCCAACCTGGCTGAGCTTAGCAATGACAATCGTTACATATTCGCGCGCGGCGACATCAACGATTCAAGTCTGGTAAGCGATTTGCTGGAACTCCATCAGTCGGCGGCGATCGTTCACTTTGCGGCGGAAAGCCATGTGGATCGCTCCATCCATAATGCCCAGGAATTTATCCGTACCAACATTGAAGGAACATTCCGTTTGCTGCAGGCCGCGCGCCAGTATTGGATAGGTCTTGCAGAAGCAGAAAAACAGAATTTCCGTTTTCTACACGTCTCAACCGACGAAGTCTATGGCTCGCTTGGCCCTGCCGATCCAGCTTTCACGGAAAAGACTCCATTTGCTCCCAACAGCCCTTACGCAGCGTCAAAGGCTTCTTCTGACCATCTGGTAAGAGCGTTTCATCACACGTATGGGCTGCCTGCGCTCACTACGAACTGCTCAAACAACTATGGTCCTTATCAGTTTCCGGAAAAGCTGATTCCGCTGATGATCCACAATGCCACAGCAGGAAAGCCCTTGCCGGTGTATGGCGATGGGTTGAATGTGCGGGATTGGCTGTACGTGACAGACCATTGCGAAGCAATCCGCCAAGTGCTAAGGAAGGGGCGCATCGGCGAGTGTTACAACATCGGCGGCAACAGCGAGAAAAGCAATATTGAGGTGATCCGCGAGATTTGCGCGGTCCTTGCCGAGCTCAAGCCCGCTGGTTCGTATGAATCGTTGATCACCTATGTCAAAGACCGGCCGGGCCACGATCGGCGATACGCAATGGACTGCACCAAGATCCGAGGCGAACTGGGCTGGACGCCCAGCGAAAGTTTTTCCAGCGGATTGCGCAAGACCGTCCAGTGGTACTTAGCGCATGAAGAATGGATCTCATCCGTGACCTCAGGCGCGTATAGGGAATGGATCGATCTCCACTATCACACGGCGCCATGAAGGCCGGCATAGTTATGGACCAAGGCATGAATCAGGAACGCAAAGGCATCATTCTGGCAGGCGGGGCAGGAAGCCGGTTGCATCCGGTGACTCAGGCGGTTTCCAAGCAACTGCTGCCCATTTATGACAAGCCGATGATCTACTATCCCATCAGCGTGCTCATGCTGGCCCGGATCAAAAATATTCTTATCATTTCCACCCCAGCAGATACACCACGGTTTGAGCAGTTGCTGGGGGACGGCCATCGATGGGGACTGAATTTAAGCTACGCTGTGCAGCCTGCACCGGAAGGGCTGGCGCAGGCGTTCATCATTGGCAAAGAGTTTCTTTCGGGTAGTCCGAGCGCACTGATTTTAGGCGATAACATTTTCTATGGGCAGGATTTATCGAATTGCCTGCGGCACGCTTCATCACGAACAGAAGGCGCCACAGTCTTTGCGTATCCCGTAAACGATCCAGAGCGCTATGGAGTGATTGAGTTTGATCCTGCTGGCAAGGCCCTCAGCATTGAGGAGAAGCCCAAAGCGCCGAAGTCCCGATATGCGGTAACGGGGTTGTACTTTTACGATCCAGAGGTAGTAGAAGTTGCCGCGCAACTGAAACCTTCCCGGCGAGGCGAGTTGGAAATTACCGATGTGAACCGCTGGTACCTTGAGCGTGGCCGGTTATCGGCAGAAATTTTTGGCCGCGGCATGGCATGGCTCGACACAGGCACGCACGATTCGTTGCTGGAAGCGGCTTCTTTCATTCAAACCATTGAGAAGCGGCAAGGACTAAAGGTGGCCTGTCCTGAAGAGATCGCGTTCAAGCTGGGTTTCATCAATGCCGCTGAGCTTGAGGCACTGGCACAGGCGCACGGCTCCAACGGATATGGCCAATACCTTCTCGGCCTGCTGGAAAGGCCGGCTTTCTAAGCCAGTCCGTGTGAAAAGGTAATGGAATAGCTCCTGCCATGGACTCTGTCTTTGCACCATGAATCCAGCTGATCTAAAAATCGTGATTGTTGGCCGCAATGGTCAACTTGCCTGGGAAGCCAGCCAGCGCTTTGAAGGGCTGGGTCAGGTCATTTCTGTGGGACGGCCGGAACTCGATCTGATGGACATCGAGGGTGTGCGAACGGAGATTCGCAGGGTAAAGCCCACGGTATTAGTAAACGCGGCAGCCTATACCGCTGTGGACGAGGCGGAATCCGAACCGGAGGCAGCGATGAAGATAAACTCTGAAGCGCCTGCCATGATGGCGGAAGAAGCGAAGCGGCTGGGCGCTCTATTTATCACGTATTCCACTGACTATGTTTTCGATGGAAAGAGCGCTTCACCTTACAGCGAGACTGATCTTACGGCGCCGCTCAATGTGTATGGCGCCAGCAAGTTGAATGGCGAGCGGGCGGTGGAAGCCGTGGGTGGAAGTTTTCTGATATTTCGAACTTCGTGGGTGTACGGCGCGCGCGGCAAGAATTTCCTGAAGACCATTTTCAAGCTGGCGGCTGAACGACCAGAATTGAGAATTGTGGATGATCAAGTGGGCGCGCCGACCTGGAGCCGCGATCTGGCGAATGCAACAAGGAAGATTATCGAACAGTTGGCCGCGCAATCTTCTTCGGCCAGGATTTCTGTAGGCGAGGCATTGGGTGATAGGCGCGGCATCTATCACATGACTGCCGCAGGAAGCGTCTCATGGTGCTGGTTTGCAGCAGCGATCCTAGATGAGATGAAGAAACGTGGCTTATCAAAGGGCAATTTGGCCAACATTATGCCGATACCAAGCAGTGAGTATCCAACGCCAGCAGCAAGACCTCATAATTCGCGGCTGTGCAACGATAAGCTGAAGAATACTTTCGGCGTGACGCTCCCGCAGTGGCGGGCGTCGCTTACTGCCGTGATGGACGAGCTTGGCTGATTAAGGTTTACCTCTGACGAGTGAGCATTGAGATTTCAGTCATAATTTATGACAGTCAATCCAGAGCACCAGCAATGGTACGATCTTAGAGGGCCGGCAGGTGCTGTGGTCTGAAAGCAGCAATTGGTCAGTCGAGAGCAGGAGTAGGTTCCAAAGATGTGTGGCATCGCGGGATTTTGGCAGACGAAGCGGCAAGCAGAAATTCCTGCCGAAATTCTGCTTCGAATGGGTACCGCGCTCAAGCACCGCGGTCCCGACGATTCTGGTGTGTTTTACGACGATTCGACTGGCGTGGGGCTAGTACATCGCCGCTTGTCGATCCTTGATCTTTCGCCTGCCGGTCATCAGCCGATGGCATCGCATTCAGGCCGTTATTCGATCATCTTCAACGGCGAAGTTTACAACTTTGAGGAGATAAGAAAAGAGCTTGGCCCCGGGCACGCCTGGAGAGGACACTCCGATACTGAAGTGATGCTTGAGGCATTTGAGCGCTGGGGCGTGGAAACGGCTGTGCAGCGGTTCGTCGGCATGTTTGCGTTTGCTCTTTGGGACCGTAAGGAACAGAAGCTTTATCTTGTTCGCGATCGGTTGGGCATAAAGCCTTTGTACTACGGCTGGGTGGAAGGCCAGTTTGTATTTGCTTCAGAATTGAAGGCCATTCGCCAGTATCCGGGATTCCAAGCCCAGATTGATCGTGACGTTCTGGCGTTGTATATGCGCCACAATTACGTTCCGGCGCCGCACTGCATTTATCAGGGCATTTCCAAGTTAAATGCCGGTTGCATTCTGGCGTTGGGTGGGCCGCAGGAGCAGCCGGTGGTGAGCCAGTATTGGTCGGCAACGGAAGTAGCTAAAGAAGGTTTGCGGTCGCCGGTGGATGGCTCTGAAAAGGAGATCATCGAGCAACTTGAGCGCAAGCTTGCAGAAGCAGTCAAGCTGCGCATGATTGCCGATGTCCCGCTAGGCGCTTTTCTTTCCGGCGGAATTGATTCATCCACGGTTGTTGCCCTGATGCAGGCACAGAGCACGCGTCCGGTGAAGACATTTACCATCGGCTTCCATGAAGATGCATACAATGAGGCGAATCACGCCAAAGGCATTGCGGCGCACCTGGGCACCGACCACACGGAACTTTATGTGACTCCGCAGGAAGCTCTGAACGTGGTGCCGCTGCTTCCGGCAATGTACGACGAGCCTTTTGCCGACGTTTCCCAGATCCCTACATATCTGGTCTCAAGGCTGGCGCGGCAAAGCGTTACCGTAAGTCTTTCCGGCGATGGAGGCGATGAGCTTTTTGGAGGCTATGGCCGTTACTTCCTGATGAAGCGGGTGTGGAACTCGATGCGTCCATTCCCGAAGCCATTGCGCCACGCCGTGTCGCGAATGATCAGCTCCGTGCCTCCTAAGACCATCGATAGCATGTACCGTCTGGTGTCACCGCTGGTGCCGCGCAACAAGCGCTCTTTTCCCACGGGAGACAAAGCTCATAAGCTCGCGGGATTGTTAGGAGCAGAGAGCCAGGAACGCATTTACATGCATGCGCTAACGCACTGGGACAATCCTTCAGCGGTGGTGAATGGCGCATGTGAGCCGGAGACGGTGCGCCGTTTTGTGCGCGAAGCGCAATGGCTGCCGAGCATGGAAGAAGTTATGATGCTAACCGACACAGTCCATTACCTGCCGGACGACATCCTTACAAAAGTCGACCGTGCAAGCATGGCGGTAAGCCTTGAGGCGCGAGTGCCGATTCTGGACCATCGGGTAGTGGAATTTGCCTGGAAGCTGCCAATGCGTTTCAAGATTCGTGATGGCAAAGGCAAATGGGCGCTTCGACAAGTGCTCTACAAATATGTTCCAGCCGCAATGATTGAGCGCCCAAAGATGGGTTTTGGAGTTCCGATTGATAGCTGGCTTAGAGGGGAGCTGCGGGAATGGGCTGAGGACCTGCTTTCCGTGGAGAGCCTGGAACGCCACGGGCTGTTCAATATCAAGGCAATTCGAACCAAGTGGCAGGAACATATATCCGGTGGCCGCAACTGGCAGTATCTCCTTTGGGACGTGCTTGTTTTTCAAGACTGGATGGCGCACAGCGTAGGCGCTTTGCAGATGGCGTGAGCTACGTTACCTAGTACTGAGCTTGAGCCTGGATGGGCAACAGGCTTGCTCCATTGTCGATTGTTGTTATCTAAGCAATCTTTCGTATGCCAGGTTGC
>DASXIL010000768.1:0-4589 GCA_036497985.1 Candidatus Angelobacter sp.
CAATCAACCACGGGCGGAAGCCGAGTGAGGTGTGAATGTTTTGTTTTAAGTGCGGGGCTTCCATGCCCGAAGACGCTACAGTTTGTCCGCAGTGCGCAGCGCCAGTACAGGCGATGCCCACGCCTCCACCACCGCCAGCCCAGCAGCCCAGCGCGCCTAATCCGGCATCAACATCGGCCTGGCTGAATGTGCCTCCTGCTCCCTCGCAACAACCGTCGCAATATCCTCCTCAAGCCCAGCCCTATCGGGCATATCAGCCGCCCAAGACCGACGGAGGCGCGATCGCCAGCATGGTCCTGGGAATCGCATCATTCGTGCTGTGTCTCTCACTTTTTACAGGAATTCCTGCCATTATTCTGGGGCATATTTCGCGGTCGAAAATTAAAAAGAGCATGGGTCGTTTGCAGGGCGACGGTCTGGCTTTGACTGGACTGATTTTGGGCTATATCAGCCTTTTGTCCATCCCGATCATTGCGGCCATTGCCATTCCGAATCTCTTGCGCGCCAGAATTTCAGCCAATGAAAGTGGGGCTATAAATACCGTACGCGTACTCAATACCTCGCAGATCACCTATTCAACGACGTATCCAGACCAGGGATATGCGCGCGATCTGGCCACGCTGGGTGGCAATTGCGCCAGCGGAAGCGGAGGCACTGCTGAACACGCTTGTCTGCTGGATAGCCAGCTGGGCCAGGCGAACTGTACATCCGGTGTCTGGTGCCAGAAGGGCCAGTACAAATTCACCATCAACTCAAATTGCGCGCCACCCCGTTTCGGGGAGCAGCAACAGGGCACTGAAAATGCCTGCACGGAATATGTGATTGCCGCCACACCAATAAATTCGAACGCCGGCCGCCGCAGCTACTGTTCCGTCTCCGATGCGGTCACTCGATCTCGTTCAGGATTCCCGCTGGCTACGCCTCCAACAGCCGAGGAATGCCAAGGCTGGACGCCGCTCTGATTCAAAACGAGCAGGCACGCACAAGAATAGGCAGCGAAAAGCCGAGTTCCATTTTGGGAAAAATCACCCCGCAAGGGTGAATTTTCCCTTAGTCTTCCTTTCCTAAGGCTTCCAACTAGCAGAGCTGCATCTGCTTCTAAGTGAATGGATCTAAAATGGAAGCCCTTCATCTGGCGCAGAAAACTGCGCCTGAAAACCCGAAACCCACGCTCTTTCATAAGGCCGCGCGCACCATGCCCGGCATTATCGCCGGGGCCGCAGACCTGGATCCGGCCGCAGTCCTGACGGCCACTGTGGCGGGCGCGAGCTTTGGCGTGTCACTGGGTTGGGTTGTGGTGCTGTGCGTTCCTGTTCTGTTTAGCGTATTCGCCGTATCGTCGCGGATCGGACAAGAAACCAAGAAGGGCCTGATTGAACTGGTCCGCGAACACTATGGGCGCAATATGGCACTGGTAATTGCCCTGATGATCGTGACGGTGAACATGGCCATGATCGTGGGCGACATTGTGGCTGTGAGCGACAGTTGCTCTCTTCTCACCATGTCTCCACGGCTGTTTTTTCTGGCGATTGTTGGGTTTACCGTCTGGTATGTGCTCATTATTGGCGATTACCAGAAGACCACCAAGTATCTGGGCGGCCTTACGCTGATTCTTGTTGCCTATGTGCTGGCAGCGTATCGCGTCACCGATTCCTTTACCGCACTGGCTAAAGACGTGCTGCTGCCGCGCATGCAGGTGAATTCGGCATACATGATGGGCGTGGTGGCAGTATTTGGGTCGCTGCTCACGCCCGACGTGATCGTATGGCAGACCAGTTCCAAGCGCGGACTGCCGGAAGGATTGGCCAAGGCACACGTAACGGAGTCACATGCGGGAACGTTTGTCGCTTGCCTGATCTCGCTTTCAGCCATGGTCGCGGCATCTCACATGTCCGTGGCCGATCCCTCAAACATGACCACGCGGACTGCCTCAGAAGCTCTGGGATCGTTCGGATTTCTGGGAACGGTGCTGTTCGCGCTCGGGATTATCGCTTCAGGCATGATTGCGCTGCCGATCCTGGTAGCGTCACTCTGCTTCAGCGTGGCGGAAGCCGCGGGCTGGCGCTCCGGCTTGTCCATGGAGCCATGGAATGCGCGCCTTTTCTTTGTGATGATCTCAGCCACGGTTTTTCTGGCTGTTGTGATCGACTTTTTTGGGGTCCATACCGTGCCCGTGCTGTATTGGTCACAGGCCCTGGCCGGCGTGGTGCTGGTGCCGATCTTTGCCTATATTCTGCTGCTCTCCAATAATTCCAAGATCATGCGCACCACCAACAGCCGCTTTGAAAACTTCTGGCTGGGCTGTGCCATGACGGGCATGTTGATTTCCAACCTGCTGTTTTTCTGGCTTTTGGTGAAGTAGAGCAGCTGGTTTAGGCGACAAAACCCGCCTGTGTTGCGGCGGGTTCCTTTTTAACGGTTGGAGATTTCACTCATTGGGTGGCTGCGAGAATTTCTCACGGTGGCGTTCTTCAATGCGGCGCATGGCCCCTAGCAGATGGTAATTCGCGCCTGCCTGTAGCTGCTCAGACTGGCGGTTAAGAGACTGCATCATGAGCGGATCGAAGATGCCGATCTGTTCCAATGCTTCCATGTAGCGATGGACGCGGGCGAATGTTGCGTTGAGACGGTGGAGGAGATCGTAGATGTGGGGTTTTTGTGCGCTGCTAAAATCGGTGTCAGCCATGGGTCGCCTTTCACGAAAGGTGATTTGTGGTTAGGGCTGCGTTCGGTGTTGATATCACCGGCGATGCCCGTTAGTTTTATAAATGTGCGGCGAGAGTGGACGCAACAAAATAGCGAAGCGTTTTGAAGAAACGCATAAAGTTGAAGATTGTTAAGCGGCGGAGGCGGCGGCTAAAACAGCAGCTGGCAATTGGCAATTAGCAATTAGCTTTTGTGTTTTAGCGCGGTCATGCCTTCCAACCCTTTAGCACTTCGTTTAAGAAACAAACTCCAGGCAAGGCGAGGGCTTCTCTACCCATTCAAGCCAAAAGCGGGCTTGATGCGCTCCGGCGCCAAGCGCCAATAGCCGCTCTTCTACTTCACGTCCATCAACTCAACGTCGAAAACCAGGGTAGCGTTTGGCGGGATAGAGGAGCCAAACCCGCGCGGTCCATAGCCAAGCGCTGGAGGAATCTTCAACTGCCGCTTGCCGCCGACTTTCATTCCGGCGATGCCTTCGTCCCAGCCTTTAATCACCTGGCCGGTGCCCAAGTCGAATTGAATGGGCTCGCCTGCATCGCGTGAGCTGTCAAATTCCTTTCCATCGGTGAGCCAGCCCGTGTAATGCACGCTGACTTTCTTGCCTTTCTCCGCAAGTTTGCCGCTGCCTTTCTTAATGTCCCAATATTCCAGTCCGCTGGGAGTAGTGGTGGGCTTGCCGGAAACCGCGGTGGGGCCGTCGGCCTTTTTGTCGGCGGGTTTGGCGGGCTTTTTGGTTTGGGCGAGCAGGGCGATCGACAGGATGAGCAAAAGGACCACGGTAGTTTTCTGCGGCATGGTTTCTCCCAATGTAAAGAAGAGATGATACAGGAATTGCCGTGATTTTGGCTTGCTTTCATTGCTTGTCGATGGAGCCGGGATTCCCTTTCACCACAGAGGGCACAGAGGAACACGGAGGGTTCTTTCATTGATGGCCTTGTGAAGTATTTCACGCGCGTTGCAAGGAATGAATCCCCCTGGTAGTTCTGTTCTCTTTCTCACCACGCCAGTAAAAGCATTCTTAATTGATTTTCGTGTGTCCTGCTCATTTGGCTAGGCTATAATTCAGCCCTCCACAAGCAGCCTGATTACTGAGAATCGGCTTGAGAAAATCAAGCGCTAAAAGCCGATTGCCTGGAAGCAGACAAAGCAAGCCTGCGAGTGAAAGTGCATGAAAGAGGCGTTATGGGCAAGAAAGTTGTTGCCGGGATCTTCATTGTTCTTCTCATTGGGGGATACTTCCTCTATCGCGAGTGGGACCAGCTCAAAGTGGTTGTTCCGGAATATAAGGCGCCGCCGGAGCAAAAAGTAAAACTTGATCAACACTGGACTGAAGAGCAGCGCCACCGCTTTCACTACACCGCACAAGGAACGCGCCTTTTACCCTACGAATGGTTTATGGCGCTTGAGCAGCCCTGCTTCTCCATCGCCGGATGCGAACCATTTCACGAGAAGACTTATCTTGCGCGGTTTGGATTTCTAGAGGGTGACCAGGACCCTCAACTGAATCCTGACGCACTGCCTGTGGGCTTTGCCAAACAAGATGATTTTTACGACCCTGAATCAAAGGGCACTTCCAAAGTAGTTGGACTGACATGCGCAGCCTGCCATTCAGGGGAGCTGTATTTCGATAAGTATGCAGTGCGGATTGAGGGAGCGCCGGCAATGATAGAAGTCGCCCAATTCCAGAAGGCGCTTGGGGTGGCTCTGATCCTGACGGACAAGATGCCTTTCCGCTACAAACGCTTTGAGCGGAGCGTGCTGGGTCCCAATCCAACCGATGAACAAGAGAAGCAGCTAAAAAGTACGCTGGATTCATTCATCTCAAGGGCGATGTATGAGAAGAGCGACACAGATAAAGAAAAGATCTACGAGAATGCGGCCGG
>DASXIL010000769.1:0-10363 GCA_036497985.1 Candidatus Angelobacter sp.
CAGGCGTGGATGTCCTGAGTCACTGCGGTCAACCACCACGTACCGAAGTGTGTTGAAAGTACGAGCAAAGAAGTTCTTGCTGGTGGACGTGAAATAGCGTGGGTCTTCATGCAGCATTGACGCAGCCACGAACTTGCCGCCCTGCACAGAAGCCCAGCTCGCCATGAAGTCGCCATAGTTGCGGGCAAATCCGGGAAAGCCCTGGCGCCATTCAGGCGGATAAGCCTTCGGAGGACTCGCCATCGTGAGCCCGTCATAAAATGCGGCCACGGGATAAATGCCGGGCCGAAATGTTTCCACGGCAAAGTAGCGCAGCTTGCCTTTTACGGTGAGCGGACCGGAAGTCGCGCGGTCTCCCACGGTGCTGCTCTGATCGTCGGTCGCTGAAGAAGCGTTTCCCTTTTTTACATTCGTCGAAGGCGAAGCAGCGGGTTGTGGATTCGCTCGCTGATCCTGCGTCTTCCCTGCTCCTGAGGCGTTACATGATTCGGGCTGAGTTCCCTGCCCGGAGGCGTTGTGCCATAAGCAGGTAGCCATCAGGATCCACAATGCACCAACCAGCAAGAATCTCTTCGTCATCAGTTTTAATGGTATATCACCACGATCCACAGCAGAGTAGCCAATTCGTCATTCTGATGAAACCTGCCCAGTATCCTCGGCATTAGTTCCCAAAGTTAGCGTAGCTGTGTTTTACGCTGAAATTTGAACAGATGAATACACTACCGCTGATGGTCGGAAGGCGATCCTCGCTAGCTTGCTCAGGATTTCGGCTGGCCAGCAATTCTCATGTGGTGGCACGGCGAAGAACAGCAATATTTTGTGTGCTGTTGGAAGTTTTGATACAGTGCTTGCCGCCCGTGGAAAGGATCGCGCTATGTTGGTAGCAGCCACATTTCTCATCGCCAGCGCTGCCGCACCGCAGCCTACGGCAACCATTGAGAAGCCCAAGTCGCGAACGGTCACTGGAGGCTTTTGTCGCATCCTCAGCAACGATACTTTTTCCGGCAATTGGGGCCCTAGCACATTGCCGACGCTGGCCTTAACGATTGGACCCGGTTCCGCGATGGCCGATGCGTTGCACGCGAACAAAGCCAAATTCGACGGTCCCGGCACTTACAAGAATGAGATTATTGCCGTATATCTGGGCAAAACCGCGCTGGAAGATAGCTATATGGGGCTTGGAACCGTCATCATTAACGCCGATAAACACTCGGGAACATTTGCATTGAACGATAAATCCGCCGCCGGGCACTTCGATTGCGGCGCACCACCGACGCCCTGAGAAGGTCTGTCACGAATCCCAAACTTCAAGTGGCGAGCGAACGCTGGTCGCCAAGTCTTTCCCTTGATTACCCAAACCTTCCTTTTCTCGGGAATGTCACCAGCCAGGTACTAGCACCTTTGCCTTCCAGCTCTGGATTGTATAAACCTCTGAAATGTGGTGAAATTTGATACACCCAGTACGTCGTTTGGATACACTTATGGCTTCAACGGCGGCCACAATCTGTCTATCTGCTTGAAAACAGGTTTAGGCCGACTAGTTGCTTGCTAAAGAGGATAACCAAGCACGCGGGCCCTAAGACAATGAAACGCCAAGCCATTTTCGTCAGGATTATTACGGCCTTGCTCGCCCTGGTGAGCACGCATCTTTTTTCACAGCAGACGCCCGAACAGGAAATTGCGCAGATCGTCGCGCAAAGCCAGGAGGCGCTCAGCGAGCACAATGAGCAAAAGGCCCTATCGCTCATTCAGCAGGGGCTGATCAAGTTTCCTAATCGGGAAGAGCTTCAAATCCAGCTGGCGCGCATTTATGTGGAACAAAAGCGAGATCGCCAGGCGATTGGCCTGCTGAACTCTATTCTGTTGGCCAATGCGTCCAGCCGTAACGCCAAGCTGGAACTGGCGCAGATCTTTGGCTATCGGGAAAACTACCGCGAATCTGACAGGCTCTACCGCGAATTGCTTGCAGCTGATCCGGATGACGAAACCGCAGCGCTTGGGTTAGTCCACAATCTGTCTCTGGAAGGAAAGCGCGCGGAAGCGCGCGCGCAGCTGCAACAGGCTTTTGCGCGGCATCCCACCAGCCTTCAATTGCAACAATACAGTGACTATCTGGCGTCTGATCCTGTAGAAGCGCAAGCCCGGAAATTCCATCGCGTACAAAACTCCGAATCGTTCTTCACTGATACGTCAGGAAACCGTTCCGTTTATTCCAGCCAGGGAATGGTTTATCAGTTCAGTAAAAACATCACCAGCCGTATGGGACTGGACGAGACTTCTCTGTGGAAGACCGGCACCTTCACTGAGACGGTAATTTCGGGCGCGGCGGATACTCGCCTGAGGCTGGGCAAATACGTTGCTGTGCGTACGAGCCTGGGAGCAATGCGTTTTGCAGATACCAGCAGCCAGCTTCTTTATGGCGGCGACCTGGAACTCTATCCCCTGAAGGGCCTTTCTCTCTCCGGCGGTTTCTCGCGATATCCAATTTCGCCCACGTTTGATTCCACTGCGTTCGATCTGTTGGCGCAGGGCTGGCACAGCCATATTGATTACCGGGGACACAATTTTTCCATAGCGGGCAATCTTTCTCTTGCGCACTATTCTGACGGTAATCATGGCGAGCGGGAATGGGGAGAAGCGTTGCGCTGGTTCCCCTGGCATGACAATCAGTTTGCCATTGGCGGCGGCTATGCTTTCCGCCATATTCATTTCACCAAAGACCTGAACCACGGCTACTTCAGTCCCAACCAGTACCGCAGTCACCTTGGCGCCGCCGGTTTCCGCATGCGTCTGGGCAAACACTATCGCGGCGAGTATATGGGCTATGGCGGCGCTGAAATTCTGGAAGACTTTGCGGGCTACTCTCCTGCCGGCGTTGCGGTCATGAAGAATGATTTTCTTTTTGGACCGTGGGACCTTTCCGCGGACTACACCTATTACCACCTCATACAGGCAACAGGCGCTTTCCGCACGAACGCCGTGGGCGTGACGCTGGGTTACAAGTTTTAAAGATACGATTTTGAAGAAACAGGTTTGGTCAACGCAGGTTTGGCCACAGTCCTAGCAGGCTGTAGAAAGGCTCTCTCGGATGTCCGGCAACGAAAAAAATCGTAACTTCAGAATTCTGGTGGTGGATGACGATGATTCCACCCGCAGCCTGCTCAGCTCCGTGCTGGCCGCGGAGGGCTATGAATACCTTACTGCCAACAGCGTGGCCACGGCAGACGTAATTCTGCGCCAGGAGCCGGTGCAGCTTGCGCTGCTCGATCTTTATCTGGGCACGGCCAATGGCCTCAATGTGCTTGATCTCATCAAAGTCCTGCAGCCGCAGTGCGCCTGCGTGATCATGACGGCCCATACCAGCGTTGAAACTGTGACCAAGTCTCTGGGGTCCGGAGCCATTGAGTACCTGGGCAAGCCCTTGCTGATCGATGATCTTCTGACTTTGGTGCGCAAAGTGCAGGCCAGCAAACGCGCATCGAGCGAAGCCACTGCCGCAATTGACGAAGGCCCCGAGACATCGATTATTGGACGCACGCCGAAAATGCTGGAAGTTTATCGCGCCATTGCGCGCGTGGCTCCCACGGAAGCCAGCGTATTGATTCTGGGCGCAAGCGGCACGGGCAAAGAGCTGGTGGCGCGAGCGCTGCATGATCATAGTTCGCGCGCTGACAAGCCGTTTGTTCCGGTGAACTGCGGCGCTCTTCCAGAAAACATTCTGGAAAGCGAACTCTTTGGCCATGAAAAAGGCGCGTATACCGGCGCAGACAGCAGCCGTCCCGGCCTGTTTGAAGCGGCCCACGGCGGCACGCTTTTCCTCGACGAAATTTCTGAAACTAAGCCCGGCTTCCAGGTGAATCTTCTGCGCGCGGTGCAGGAGCAGCAGATCCGCCGCGTCGGGTCGCACAAGTACACTCAAATCAACGTGCGCATTCTCGCGGCCAGCAATCGCGACCTGACCAAGCTGATGACCGAAGGGCGCTTCCGTGAAGACCTCTACTACCGGCTGAGCGTTGTCGTAATCAATCTTCCGGGACTCGAAGAGCGGCGAGAAGACATTCCTTTGCTTGTGCAACATTTCCTGAAGCGTTCCAATCACAAGAGCAAGCGCAATATCACGATCACGGACTCCGCCGTAAAGATGCTCACCAATGCGGCATGGCCTGGCAATGTTCGCGAACTGGAGAATCTGGTGGAGCGGCTGGCGATTTTTTGCTCGTCGGGCGAAATCGGCGTGGCCGACGTGGAACGCGAGCGCCAGATGGTCCGCACCAACGGCCTTCCTGACAAAACTCCTCCGTCGTCACTGGAAGACATGGAGCGGCAACACATACTGCGCGTTTTGCAGGAGCACGCAGGCAACAAGTCAAAGGCAGCGCGGGCGCTGGGCATTGAACGGAAAACTTTGTACCAGAAAGCGCGCCGGCTGGGAATTGATTTGATGGTCGGCTAATCGCAGCAACAGGAGATATCGGTCCAGCGATGAAGCTTTTCTCCAATTCGAAGCAGACGAAACCCATCACCTGGGGCCGTTGGGCCAGGCTCAACGCGGTGTTGCTGGGATTGGTGTGCCTGGTAAGCCTGAGCTTCCCTGTTTCCACGCTGAGCCAGAAGCTGAATGACTTTTTCTTCCGCGTGCGGCGTCCGTTGCCAGTCTCGAACCAGGTCGCCCTGGTACTGATTGACGACGCCACTTTGGAGCAGCATGGACGCTGGCCCTGGCCGCGCGCAGAGCTGGCTAAACTCATCCGCGCTGTTAGCGCGCAAAATCCAAAAGCTATTGGCGTGGACGTTCTCTTGCCAGAGATTGAGGACGAGCAGAATGATTCCGCGTTGGCCAGCGCCATTCAGTCCGCGCCCAACATTGTGCTGGCGGCAAAAATTTCCACCTCGCCCACCGGCAATTTGTGGATGGACCCGCTTCCCCGCTTTGCACAGGCGGCAAAAGGCGTGGGGCACGTACAGGCCATCATCGATTTTGACGGCCTCTGCCGCAGCATTCCCGTCCAGGAGCCAAGCGCTGACGGATTGCGGCCTGCATTTGCTCTGAAGCTAGCTGAGTTGGCCAAGCCTGGGGTGCTGCCCAAGAAAATCGTTCTTAATGCAAACTCACCCGGCGTCGAACGTCTGGCATCGTTGCCGCCATTGCTGGTTGATTATCGGCCTCAGTTTGAGCCGGGAGAGCCGAATCCGCCTTTCGTCGTGGTCTCTGCAGGCGATCTACTGGCGGGCAAGCCAGCGCCACAACTGGCAGGCAAAGCAGTGCTAGTCGGCTTTGGCGGTATCGACATCAGTGACCGACTTATCACGCCCGTAAGCAACCAGCTGCCCATGCCCGGTGTTGAAATCAACGCTAACGTGGCTGATATGGCCTTGAGTGGGCGGATCCTTTCACAGATTGGCAACTTTGCCCAGCTCACGCTTTTGGTTTTGATGAGCGTGATATCGCTCTGGGTGGTGATGCGATATCCGGGTGTGCGTGGCTTGCTAATTCTTGTCGGCATGCTGGCGAGCGCATACGTAGCTGCATATTTCCTGTTTGCAGATTTTCACCGCCTGCTTTCCTATGGACCGTTATTGGTCGCAGGCGTACTTGCCGCGCCCATCGCGCAGCTGGAGAACCTGCTGATCGTCGATCGCGAAGTTACTTCGCGCCTGCAACAGCTTCGCCACGCTATCAGTCCACACTATGGACAGCTCAAACCGGCGCAGTCCGGCACAGATTTGGCCAAGTGGCCGGCCTCTGATCGCCTGCATTGGAAGCTGGCTGCGCTCAAAGACCTTCAGGCGGAATTGTCTTCGCTTTATTCCTTCAACCAGACGCTGCTGGAAACCATGAATGAAGGCCTTGCGGTCTATGGCGCTGACGGCACGCTTCTCTTCAGCAATGAAACGTGGAAGGCATTTTGCGCAAGGCATTCTTTGGTCACCGACAAACTTTCGGCTGTGACGCAACTTGCGGGCGGCTGGCAGGATTTGGCGGACCTATCGTCGCAGCCGGCGTCATGGGCGGAAAATGAGGTTTCACTCGGCGAAGAGTTGTGGCTCTTCCACGCCGTCCGGCTGCCGTGGACATCTTTTGCTGAAGCCGGCGCGTTGTTGCTGGTCGCGGAAGACATCACGGCGCGTCGCCAGCGTGACCAGGCGCGTTCTGAGGCGCTGAGTTTTGTCACGCATGAGCTGCGCACGCCGCTGATTTCCATTCAGGGTTTTTCGGAATTGCTCATGCGCTATCCCAACTCTCCGGCAACGCGCGAGGCCCCTTCCACTATCTTTCGCGAAACCAACCGCCTGGTGGCGATGATCAATACTTATCTGGAGGTCTTGCGCCTGGACGCCGGAGCACGGCCATTGCGCCTGGCGCGAACAAGCATTGGAACAATGGTGGAGCATGTGCAAAAAGTGGTGCAGCCTCTGGCTGCCGCAGCCAAGATCGCAGTGCGAGTCGAGCTGGATTGCGACGATGGATTTGTACAGTGCGATGAGACGCTCATCGCCGGCGCTCTGCTCAACCTGGTGAGCAATGCCATCAAATACGGGGCCAGCGGAACAGAGGTCCTGATGCGCGTCCATTCTTCCGGCGAGGAAGTACAGTTTGAAGTGCAAAACTCCGGCCCGGTAATACCAGAGGCCGAGCTGGAGCAATTGTTTGAACGCTTTTACCGTCCCGCCCGCAGTGAATCGATTCCCGGATGGGGCCTGGGACTGAGTTTTGTCCGCCGAATTTCCCAGCAACACGGCGGAAGGGTCCATGTAACCAGCAACCAATCTGCAGGCACCACGTTCGCATTCACACTGCCGCGCGGCGCCTGCGAAGTTTCAGAGGTGACACCATGAAAACCAAATTAATTTTCACGCTCATCGGCCTAGTGCTGTACTGTGCGTCTGCCGTGGCCCAGGAATCTTCGCCAGCGGCCACCGCCAGCGCTCCTTATGCCGGGGCAACAATTTCCGACTTCAAAGGGAAAGTCAGCATCCAGCTTCCCGCGCAGGCCTTTGCCGCTCCTGTCCGTGGCGAAATACTGCCGCCGGAGACCACGGTGAGCACGGACGAGGGCCGCCTGCTGCTGAAGCTCTCTGACGGCAGTGATGTGCTGGTGCGCGCTCATACCAAGCTGCTGCTGAAGCAGCCCGAGGCCAGCGGCTGGAAGTATTTTCAACTTCTGATGGGCCGCGTACGCACGCAGATTCAAAAGCGCATGGGCGGATCGCCCGCATTCCAGATCGGAACGCCCAGCGCGGTCATTTCCGTCCGCGGCACAAAGTTTGACGTTGAAGTTGATCGCCGCGGCTTCACTGAAGTCGACGTGGATGAAGGCGTTGTGGAACTTGAGGCAGTCACCGGCCGAGGCCAGTCCGTGCTGATCACAGCCGGCTTCTCCAGCCGCGTGGGCATGGAGGGCGGGCCTGAAGCGCCTCGTCCCACACAGGATTTGCGTCCGCAACTTGATCGCCCCAGCCGGAAGGACAACGGTAGTACGGCGACCGACGATGATGATCCCATCAAGAGCCTGCGCGTCGCAGATCGCGATCCAGGCGATCACCATGGCGGCGGCGATCCAGACAGCGGCGGGCATGGCTCCGGCTCAGGTGACAACGACCATTCATCCGGATCAGGTTCTGGTTCCGGATCCGGCTCTGGATCTGGTTCAGACGGCGGTTCGGGGTCTTCTGACGGCGATGACCATCATCACGGTGGAAAACCGCCGGAGCAGTTCTGAGCTTGCGCCGTTTGCCAAGTACCGTCCCTCGGGACTCATCTCGCAATCGCAACGTAACCGGGGACTACCGTCCCCGGTTACAGTTTGTAGCGTCCCTGAAGGGACTGTCAGCACTGACATTGCTAAGTGATATAGGACGAAGACTGACAATGATTTCATTGACTTTTTGTATTTACCTTTTACTATGAGTCGGGTGACATACATGACGCATTCAAACGTGGAATTTTTGACTAATCTTCCTAAAGAGATCGGCTCACATATCCAGATTCCAGCATGGAATGAAAAACTGCGCCGTGAGGTTGAGGCACGGGGTTTCTTCATCGAGGCAGGTACTCTACAAACCTATGTAATGCGTCGTGATTTTCCTGACGGCTACCTGAAAACGGTTTAGCTAGAAACTGAGTTAGCACGCGCTCTCTAACGATCAAGGTTAGAAGTCAAATTGCATGTCCCAGTCTGAAATCCAAACTTCATCATCGTGATTTCTTGCCTGCTCCTGGCGAGTTTTGGGTGCAAACTACGTTTTATCTAAGCAAGCTTTAGAAATACAAGTATCCGCAATCTTTTCAAGAGCTTAGACTCGATTCCTGCACATTGCAAAAGCGGCTTTCCCCGCGAAAACAGCGGCTTCCCGCGTTTGGGGAGCGGAATTTTCTGAAAGTAATAATTCTTTCCGGCCTCTTCCCAAATTGACCTCGGATTGTGGCATACAGGATGGGCATTTTTGAGGGCCTTGCGGGGTTGATCTTCGCTTACAATCCGTGCCAATAGCCGCTACTGCGGCACTGGAGAGGCACGTGAAAGCAAAGATCATGCTCGGGGTTTTATTGGTAGTTCTAGGAATCGCGTTCGGAGCGGCAAAAGGATTCAGTGGCGATCCGACTCCACCCTGCAAACCCGGCGTTAACTGCCCAGTTGGAGCGAAGCGGTTTTCAGGCGATCCTATACCGCTGTGCAGGCCCGGTATTCCCTGCTCGGCTGGGACGAAGGCGCTCTCGGGCGGGGATCCTACACCGATCTGCTTGCCGGGAAAGCCTTGCTTGGCTGGAAAATAAACTGCGAACCTGATGCTATGGGTCGCTTAAAGGAAATGTGGCATACAGGAAAGACGGCTTTTGAAGGAGTTGCAGGGCTGATCTTCGCTTAGAATCCGTGCCAAGCCGCTACTGCGGCATCGGAGAGGCACATGAAAGCGAAGATCATGCTGGGGGTTTTGTTGGTGGCGTTGGGAACGGCATTCGGAGTGGCAGGGCGGTCAAACAGTCCCATGCCGCCCTGCCTGCCTGATGTACCGTGCATACCGAAATAAACTGCGGACCACTTGGGACTGCAGAAAGGAAAAGTGATCTGCTGGTTCCATGAAAAATTATCTAAGCACTATAGATCTGGCGATGTGGATAGCACTGATCGCTGGCGAGGTCGTTCTTTGTCTATGCATGTTGAAGAAGCGTTTCTTTAATCGATTGCGGTGGTTTTCAGTATTTGTCTTTGCTTCCACTGCTGGGGATCTGGCGCTTTTTGCAATCGCGTTCTGGTTCAGCTATCGAGCATATTATTACGCTTTCTATACAAGCGGTTGCATCAACTCAATTCTGGCATTTTTGACTCTCATCGAATGCGGGCGCCAGGTACTGCCGGGACTCAACCTACCGCAAAGGGAAAAAGCTCTCACCTGGTTGCTTGCCTCACTCGGGGCTGTTGTCATCTTCGCCATCCAATGGCCACTACCCTCTATTGTTAACGAAAGGAGAGTTGAAGTTGGGGCCTATCTGGCAATTGCGGTAGTTTTCATCTTTATCGCCGCGTATTCGCGCTACCTGGGACTTTACTGGTCGCGTCTCTTGGCTGGAATAACCGCCACTCTCGGCCTGCTGTATCTGGTTGAAGGTGCGGCCAGCGCAGTGGCTGGCCATTATCCTCCAGCCCTCGTAGCGTTGGTGCGCGAAATCCGCCAGATCGCCAACATCCTCGCAGTCGTCTCCTGGATCGTCGTGATCCTCTCGCCTTGGGGCGAACAGGAGATGACCGAGCAAGACATGCTGAAAATAGAAGCGGCGTTCGCCAGAATTGAAGCGAGCCTGGGCACGAGCGAGGTCAAGACCGTATGACAGCTTTGACGATAGCTCGCGACATGCCGCTGGATGATCTGGTGGTGAGGGTCTATCATTTGGAACTATTGGAATGCCGTGATGAGGCGGAATTCAAAGAATGTATCCGGCTTGTGCTGCGCAACGTGGATGAAGTCCTTGACGCGCTCTGCTTTTATCGGCCTCCTGACAAGAGAATTCAAAGGGCGGTGGATCGCGTGAAGTTGAAGGCGGCCAACATGCGCAACCTCTGTGCAGCTGTACCGGAAACCTTTGACAGTCCGGAAGGCTGGCGGTCCGTGGCGGAAACAATCATGGTCAATTATGAGCAATTCCGCATTGAAGCCGGGTTGCTGTACCGGCTTGCCGTTCCCGGCTCAGGCTTTGGCTTATTACGCTCGGCCCTATAAGAAAGACATGACAAACAAAAAACCGCGAGTCCACAACCTTGTATCGGCAATGCAAGAGCAGCAGTCAGCGTCGGCCCACTTCTCATTAGTCTTCGCAATGCGCTCCGGGAGGTGGAGCGCTGCCGGATATCCCTGAAGGCGATAG
>DASXIL010000770.1:0-3163 GCA_036497985.1 Candidatus Angelobacter sp.
TCAAGTCCAATTCAAAAGGACTGTCAAAAGGCTGTCGAGGTCCGCGCCTTTGTCGATCGGAAACTCCACCATCGGCTTGTGACCATGGATCGCGGCCCAGTGAAGCCCCGGAGCGCCGAAGAAGCCGCGACAATTTATATCAGCGCCTTTCTCCAGTTAAAATCTTGCCACCTCAATGTGGCCGTTGCGGGCAGCGATATATAGCGCTTCAGAGACCGCTTGGCCGAGCCATGGCTCTTCCCCCGCTTTGTTAGAATGAATACGTGATCCTTCCGTTCGTCCGCGAAGTCCTGGCGGACGTGGAAAAAAGCCCTGGGTTCCAGCAGGCGGCCTCATATCTAAAGCAGCGGAGGGGGGAGTCAAAGCCCCCTGCGGGGCGTATTCGTCTGTCCGGGCTGGTTTCCTCCGCAAAATCTCTTCTGATTCCATATTTGCAGCGTGCCGCCGGCGTGCCTCTGATCCTGATAGTGCCGGACAATCGTGCCGCTGAGGCGGTCTGTCCCGTAATCCAGTCATTCTGCGAGCTGACCGGCGCGTGCAGTCCGCAGTCGGTGGTGAAGTTCCCGGCTTATGACGTGTTGCCGTTTGAAAACATGTCACCGCATCCCGATATCCAGGAAGAGCGGGCGACGGCGCTGTGGAAGATTGCAACCAACGCTGCTTCCATTGTGATTGCGCCGCTCAATGCGGCATCGATGCGTCTGCATTCGGCAGAGCACTATTCCGGGCTGGCACGCATCATCCGCCGCACGGACATGCTGGACCTGGAAGAACTGGTTCAGCACCTGAACACCATCGGCTATTCCGCCGTGGACGTGGTGGAGATGCCGGGACAATATGCGGTGCGTGGCGGGTTGCTGGATGCTTATCCTCCTGAAGCGGACCGGCCATTGCGCATTGAGCTTTTCGGTGACGAAGTGGAGTCGATCCGCAAGTTTGATCCCGGAACGCAGCGTTCTGCCTCGGCGGTGGATGAGGTAGTACTGCTGCCGCTCTCTGAGACGCCTGTGCGCGAAGAGCTGCTTACGGAAATTCACGCACGGCTTTCCGGCGCTCGATTGGAAGGTGAAGGTGACGCAGTCCGCAATGCGCTGTCCGATACCGGCGTTGCGGTCTTCCCGGGCTGGGAGTTTTACGCCAATGCCGGAGCGGAGGGCACACTGTTTGATCTACTGCCCAATGCCGTGGTCTTTATGGACGAGCCGACAGCCATTGAGGCCGAGCAGGAACACTGGTGGGAGAAAGTTGTGCAGCGCCACGAGCAAAGCCTTGTCGGCAAGCTGGCCACGCCAGAAGATATCTATCTTCCGCCCGATGAATGGAACGCGCTGGTGGCGCGCCAGCGTGGCGGCAGCCTGGAGCATTTAAATATATTGCGCATCGCACGTGCAGAAGAAGAATTGGGTCTGGCCGATCCGCAGGTCCCTGACCAGTCTTTGATCGAATTTCCCGCGCACTCAACTTCGCGCTTTCACGGGTCGGTACCGGCGATGGTGGAAGAAGTAAAGAAGCTCACCGCACAGGGCCAGCGCGTGATGTTTGCCGCGCCGAACACCGGCGAAATGGAACGCCTTGCCGATATCTTTACGGAATATCAAGTGCCTTTCCGGCTCGGCACGCGCACACCGGTCCCGGGAAGCGAAACCTATCTTGACGAAACTGCGTATTTTTCCGGCGATCTTCTTACTACGACGATTGTCCGTGCCACGGTGCCGGAGGGCGTGGCCCTATCTGATGCTCGTCTTGTGATTTTCGGCGCACGCGATCTGTTTGACGATTCAGAGATCGAGCCGCAGCAGCCGTTGCGTCGCAAGTCAAAGACCGCGGCGTTCATGTCAGACTTCCGCGATCTGGCGGTGGGCGATTTTGTGGTGCACATAGAACACGGCATTGCCATGTACCAGGGCCTGAAGGAAATTGAGCAGGGCGATATCACCGGCGAATACATGGTGTTGGAATTTGCAGAAGCGGCCAAGCTTTACGTGCCGCTCACGCGCCTGGACCTGATCCAGAAATATCGTTCGAGTGAAGGGGTGCATCCTCCGCTGAGCCGGCTGGGCGGAACGGCATGGGCGCGGACCAAAGCCCGCGTGAAGAGCGCCATGAAAGACATGGCGGACGAGTTGCTCAAGCTTTATGCGGCGCGCAAGGCTGCACAGGGCCATGCTTTCCCCACGGACACGCAGTGGCAAAAAGAATTTGAAGATGCATTTGAGTTCAATGAGACGGACGATCAACTGACCGCCACGGCCGACATCAAGCGCGACATGGAATCAACGCTTCCCATGGACCGCCTGCTGTGCGGCGACGTGGGTTACGGCAAGACGGAAGTTTCCATGCGCTCGGCGTTCAAAGCGGTGCAGGACAATAAGCAAGTTGCAGTGCTGGCGCCGACGACGGTCCTGGTCTTCCAGCATTTTGAAAATTTCAAGCGGCGCTTTGCGGCATTCCCCATCACGATTGAAATGATGAGCCGTTTCCGCAACGCCAAGCAGCAGAAAGAAACGGTGGAGCGGATTGAGCAGGGCAAGGTGGATATCGTGATCGGCACGCACCGTATTCTTTCCAAGGACATCAAGTTCCAGGACCTGGGGCTGGTGATCGTGGACGAAGAGCAGCGTTTCGGCGTGCGCCACAAAGAGCGTCTGAAGCAGCTCAAAAAAGAAGTGGATGTGCTTACGATGTCCGCCACGCCGATTCCACGCACGCTGCATATGTCAATGGTGGGATTGCGCGACATGAGCGTGATTGAAACCCCGCCCAAAGACCGCATGGCCATACAGACAGTAGTTGCGGCCTATGATGAAAAGCTGGTCAAGTCAGCTCTGGAGCATGAATTGGAGCGCGGCGGCCAGGCATACTTCGTCCATAACCGCGTGGAGACTATCTATGAGATCGCGGCAAAACTCCAGGAAATGCTGCCGAAGGCAAGGGTGATTGTGGGCCACGGACAGATGTCTGAGGGCGAGCTGGAGAAGGTGATGTTCACGTTTGTCCGCCATGAAGCGGACATTCTGGTGGCGACGACCATTATTGAGAATGGACTCGACATTCCGCTGTGCAACACCATCATCATCAATCGTGCGGACCGGCATGGCCTCTCTGAGCTTTATCAGCTGCGCGGACGCGTCGGCCGGTCGAACCGCCGGGCGTATGCGTATCT
>DASXIL010000771.1:0-9549 GCA_036497985.1 Candidatus Angelobacter sp.
AAGACTGGCTGGGCATCAAAAAAACTGGCAGAGGCATTGCTGAATGAAGCGGGCGTGGCATGTCTTTCCGGCACGGCGTTCGGACAATTCGGCGAAGGCTATTTGCGCTTCAGCATTGCCAACTCCATGGAGAACCTGGACGAAGCGCTCAAACGCATTGGTGGCTGGGCCAACAAGAACCTGTAGCCGCTCGCGCAGACCATGTGGCACAGCCGCTTGCGGCTGTGCTTGATTCTGCCCATAATTGCCGATCAGCGCTCCTCGGCGTAATTCAGCGGCAAATTCCTCAAAATTCGCAATCCCGGAGAAGACAAGCTCCCTTCCCGCTGCTGTAATTCCGCGACACCCTAATTCCCATATCAGGAGTCCCTGTATGAAACGCAGTAACCTGCGTAGTTTCGCAGTAGTGTGTGCGGCCGTTGCGTTGTTTGCATGCGCGCTGCCTGTGTCGGCCCAGCAAGCCGGCTATGACCTTCTCCAAACTCCAGGCGGCGCCTCAATTGGGGTCCCAGGCGTTGTCCCTTCCGATGTTCCTCTCCATGGCGTGCCCATCTGTAATTGCACTGGCGAAGCAGATACCATCATGCACCGCACCGCGGCTGTCGCTGGCCACGCTGACCTTACTGTGGTGGCGCTCTTCTTGAAGAACAGCGTTCCCATCACTCGTGGCGGCAGTTCGGTGGACGTCTACATCACGGTAAATAACTCGAACGGGGTGATCGGGCAAAACGTTCTGCCACAGCCCGATGCGCTTCCGCCTTCGACCGGAACCCTGACCATCCGGTCCAATGGGACTTTTGACTCCTCATTCACGGTCCACGCCGACGTCATCATTGTGGCCGCGGGTGCCGACGTAAGGAACCCTGCCACGCACATTGCCCACATGGCCGCTCCGCCGGTGACCCTGGGAGCGAACAACAACGTATGGAGTTCCGTGCCGCCGGCCGGTTATCCGCCCGAATGCTACTTCCCTGCAGATGGCTTCTATCCAGGCGGATCGGTGCCGGAGACCGCTCCTACAGGGCCGCACCAGCATCCCGTAGTGCCGCCTGGCCCGACGCCTCAGCCCAACGGCGCGCGCTGCATTTCGATCAATCCTGCGGGCACGAGCTCACAGCTGGTCAGCGGACGCTGGAAGGTGATGGACAGCGGCCACGTGCTGTTTGACTTCGACAGCCGCCAAACCGATGCGCAAAAGACCGTCTCCGTTATTCAGCATTACCACATGACCGAAACCTGCACCGTCGGCACGAACTTGCCCGGCGAACAGACGCCCCCGTTCCAGTATGAACTGGTAAGCGGCAATGCTCCTACCGGCACCATGCCGGGAGAGGATTGCATCGGCTTCAACCTGGCCACGGTGACCGACCAGAACATCAGCGGACGCTGGACCATCGTCGACGGCTCGCAGTGGATGTTCAACTTCGGTCCGCAGAAGACTGAAGCCGGTCAGGGCGTACAAATCATCAAGCACTACGCCTTCAACCAGTCGTGCTTTGTCGGGCGGCCTGATACCGGTGGACGCTTCGTGTTTACCTATATGAAAGCGGGACCGGCGATCCCGTTCCTGAAAGGCCCAATGAGGGAGTTTGAATTCAAGAAGCTGCCTCCGGGGCCAGGCCCCGTAGAGAAGGTGATCCCGAAGGAGATTGAGAAGAGATAAATCCCCGCCTTTGGTGAACTATCGGGTCCGTGCTGTCTGCCCTGATCTGGGGCTGGCGTCGCGGGCCTCTTCTTTTTGTCTGCGCTCTAAATCCCGTTCTTCTTGGCTCGTCAGCACGGATTCGCGGCTAGTTTTTTGCCTTATCTGCGAGCATCTGTAAAAATCATAGGTCGTCCATCCTTAACTATGTCGAAAAAGAATTTTCGCATTTACGCAACCTGTCATATCGGCGATGCAGCGGAAAACCAGTTGCGCGAACGCGGTTATGATCTTGAGATTTTTCCCGGTCCCGAAGCGCCGCCTAAAAGTTTGATCATTGAGAAGGTCGGCAGCGGCATTGATGGCCTCATCACCACCTTGCGCGATCCCATCGATGCAGAAGTCTTTGAAGCGGGCAAAGGCACCTTGAAAGTGGTGTCGCAGGTGGCGGTCGGCTTTGACAATATCAACCGTGCCGACGCCAATCGCTACAAAGTCCCTTTCACTAATACGGCGGAAGTCCTGAATGATGCGACGGCCGAGTTCACGTTCCTGATGATGGGCACACTCTCACGCCGCATGTGGGACAGCGAGAAGATGGTGCGCGATCAGAAATGGGGCGCGTGGCATCCGTTTCTTCCTTTTCTGGGCGATGAAATTTCCGGCAAGACCATTGCCGTGATCGGCACCGGACGCATTGGGCTGGCGCTGATCAAAAAATGCATTGGCTTTGACATGAACGTGCTTTGCTATGATCCGGTCTATCAAAATCATCTATTTGCAGCTCATGTACAGCAGGTGATGGACCTGCGGGCGAAACTCGGCATGGTGAAGGAAAAGAACTGGATCAAATATGTGGGTCTGGAAGATGCGCTGGCTGAAGCTGATTACGTGAGCCTGCACGTGCCGCTGGTCCGGGACGGCAAATCGCCGACTTATCATCTGATCAATGAACGCACTCTAAAGCTCATGCGCAAGGACGCTTACCTAATCAATGCCGCGCGCGGCCCGGTAGTGGACGAAAAAGCATTGGCGAAAGCGCTCAAAGAACGCTGGATCGCCGGAGCTGCTCTGGACGTCTTTGAGAAAGAGCCGCTGCCAGCGGATTCTCCGCTGCTCGATCCGGAAATTGAAGATCGCTGCCGCCTGTTTCATCACTTTGCCAGCGCCGGACGCATCACGCGGCTCTCCACCGATCCCGAGAAAGGCATGGCCGGACGATGCATTCAGGGGCTGATTGATGTACTGGAAGCGAACTATGGCGGCGATAAAACCAGAATGCCTTACGTGGTGAACAAAGAAGCATGGACAGGATCGGGCGCCGATGGCGAAGGAATTTAAATCAACGCGGAGCGATTAAACATGAGGGTTCGACTAGCAGTTGCTTTCTTTTTCGTACTGGGCATTTCTCATTTGTCCGGGCTTTATCAATCTGCAGATCCCGACCAATTACAGATCGAACAGTTGGCCAAAGCCGGTATCGATATGTCCAAGCCGCAAGAAATTGCTTTTACGCTCCACTTCGCCGCCGCGCATCACGAAGCCAAAGCTTGCGTAAGCATTTACGAAAAGAAATTTGATGTTGTCTCGGTGAGACCTGAAAAGGCCGATGAAAAGTGGACTTGCACAGCCCGAAAGACGATGTTGCCTGAGTTGAACGTCCTGCGCAAAATTCGCCGGGATTTTGAAGCCATCGCCGCCGCCAACAAGGGAAGTTACGATGGATGGACAATCGAGAAAGACAGATAACCCATCAAGGAACGAAAAATTAAGGACGGCATTTCCGCCGTCCTTTTCATTAGCCGATCTCAATTCGTTTAGGAAGACCTGCGCTTCGCGCCTTTTACATCCAGCTCATTTACAACCTGCTGAACGTTGGGCACGCTGGCGGCAAGCTTTTCAACCTGCTGGCGCTGTCCGGCGGTATCAACATCGCCTTTCAGCGTGAGCACGCCATTCTTGGCGTCAAAGCGGATGTGCTGCTTTTCCAGCCGGTTCGCGATGATCACAGCCTTGAAATCTTTCTCTATTGCATCATCCACGTTGGAATCGATTTTCTTTGCATCGCCTTCTACGCCTTCCGGCCGAACCCCGATTTCATTTGACACCACAAAGCCGGTGGCTGCGCTCTTGGCCACTTCTTCAGCCTTGTCTTTGTCTTCCTGGGTCTTTACGTCGCCGCTGAGGGTCACAAGCTGTTTGTCATTGTTTGTGGCCACTTTTACATCTTTGTATCCGGCATTTGCCAGGGCCTTTGAAACCTGGCCTTTCACGTCAGGTGTGTTGGCTTTGTTGGACGTGCAGCCAATCGCCACACAAAGCAGAAATGCAGCCAGAGTTGCCATTAAGTTTTTCACGCGCATAAGCAGAGAGCCTCCAAGTCGGTTAAACGTCGGTTAGAACCCAGGGGAGGTTCTTTATGACTTGGATGCGCGCTGTAACTCAGAGGAAGGCTGCTGTTAGCGTGTAACCACTGGCGCAGTGATCATCGAACGGAAAATTTTTGCGCCATCAGCGGAACCAAGCAGCGATTCGCTGCAGCGGTCGGGATGCGGCATCATGCCCAGTACGTTGCTTCCTTCATTGCAAATGCCGGCAATGTTATCGAGCGAGCCGTTGGGATTGGCTTCATCCGTGATCTCACCTTCAGGCGTGGAATAGCGGAAGACGATGCGGTTTTGCCGCTTCAACGTGTCGAGCGTCTGCGCATCGCAATAGTAATTCCCTTCCATGTGGCCAATGGGAATCCTGAGCACCTCGCCCTTTTTGCAGGCGTTGGTGAAGGGCGTTTCAGCGTTCTCCACGCGCAGATCCACAAATTTGCAAATATATTTCAGCCCTGCGTTGCGCATGAGCGCGCCGGGCAAAAGACCCGCTTCGCACAGAATCTGAAAACCATTGCAGATGCCGATGACCAAGCCGCCGGAAGCGGCGAACTTGCGCACCTGATCCATGATGGGCGCAAATTTGGCGATGGCGCCGGTACGCAGGTAATCGCCATAGGCAAAGCCGCCCGGTACGATGATGGCATCACAATTTTCCAGGTCGTGCGAATCGTGCCAGAGCATGGTTGCCTGCTGGCCAGTGGCGGCAATGGCCGCGTTGTAACTATCCTGATCGCAATTGGAGCCGGGAAAAATGATGACGCCAAACTTCATGGTTTTATTTTAACCACAGAGGCCACAGAGGAACACAGAGAATTTGAATTAGATCGTTCGTTTGCAATCGCGTAAGCTCGTAATGTGCCTTTCTTGCTCTCACAAATTCTGCCGACACTGGCCCAGGAACTGGAAGGACTGCTCCTCTCGGCAAACGCGCCGGCCTTGGCAGCACAAATACGTGCTCTTATCATTACCGCTGCCGCTGTGGCGATGATTTTTGTGCCACTCTCTACACTGAACCGCGCCCGCAAGGACCATACGGCCCCAACCACCGAAATATTGACCTCAATCCCGACGAAGGAATGATCATCCTTGATGTGATTGGCTTGAAGATCGCGTGCGTTGAAATACTTTATCGCAACGAGATTCGGAAAGCTCTTCATGGTCTCTTTCCTGATTAGCAACTCCGTGTTCCTCTGTGTCCTCTGTGGTAAACATAGTTATGGACTGGCTTACTCACGCACGCACCACCGGGACGGCGCTCAAGAACTGGTTTATTGCCCAGTGCTATGACTCTCTGGCAGTAGCGGTTCTGTGGCTGGTGGGATTATGGATCATCGGCATTCCCTGGGCGCCGCTGTGGGCGATCCTGGGCGGCGTGCTCCAGTTCATCCCGAACTTCGGCGTGTTGATCTCTTTGATCGGACCGGCGCTGCTGGGCGCTTTCAGTCATGACCATATGCGCTTTTTCTATGTACTGATCCTGTTCGCGGTGATCATGGTAACGGACGGCCTCTTTTTACAGCCTTACCTGATGAAGCGCACTGCCAAGGTACCGTTCTGGGCTGCGCTGATTGCGCCAATAGTTTTGGGGATCATCATCCCATTCTGGGGAGTGCTGTTGGCCCCGCCGCTGCTTGCGGTGGTCTATGCGCTTCGGAGAGAGACGCCGGAAATCCTGCCGCCGGGAAGGTAATACGGTAAGTTGCGGCTTTAATCAGGCTTTACTGGATTGCCGATAGCCTCTTCGGCGTTTGCGAACCGGGCTGGCAGGAACAAGACCTTTGACCCCGAGAAATATCCAGAAAAGAAGGATCGCCAGCAGATAAATGCAACCCCAGAGGCCGATCACTTTGCCTTCAAGGTCGGGTTGGGCGATGATTGAAGCGATTGTTTGCGCCAAACCCCAAGACGTAATGATCGTCACAAAAAGCACGATGATCAGGAGGCTGACTTTCTGTCCTACGCTGAAGATTGCTTTTCCTGAAGCAATGTGCCGGTAATATCGACCTTCATTCAAATTCGTGTCCGGAAACACAATGTTCCGCTGGCGGTTGAGTACGTCGCGCTCCCAATCCTTCAAGCTCATGGCGGGAAATGATACACGAACTCGTGCTATAATCTAGCTTGTTTTCCTGCGCTTATGGCGCGTGCCGCCTCTCCTTGTTGGCTGCGTAAATCTTTGATTCTTTGAGGTTACCCACATGTCCGGCCACTCAAAATGGGCCACAATCAAGCACAAAAAGGGCGCGCTGGACGCGAAGCGCGGCAAGATATTTACCCGTCTGATCAAGGAAATCACCATGGCCGCCAAGAGCGGCGGAGGCGACGCGGAAGGCAACCCGCGTCTGCGCACGGCTGTGGCTGCCGCCAAGGCTGAGAACATGCCTGCCGATAACATCAAGCGCGCCATCCAGCGCGGCACCGGCGAACTTGAAGGCGTGAACTATGAAGAAATCACCTTTGAAGGTTATGGCCCCGGCGGCGTTGCCCTGCTGGTGGAAGTCACGACCGACAATCGCAACCGTACAGTAAGCGATATCCGCCATGCCTTTACCAAGGGCGGCGGAAATATGGGTGAAGCCGGTTCGGTCTCGTGGATGTTCCATAAGAAGGGTTCGATCGTGGTTTCCAAGGCTAAGTCCAAAGAAGACGACCTGATGAACATCGTTCTTGAGCAGGGCGGCGACGACCTGAGCGACGACGGCGAGAACTGGGAAATCACCACTGCTCCTAACGCCTTTGAACCCGTCCTGGAAGCAGTAAAGAAGTCAGGCGCCGAAGTGGTCCATTCCGAAATTGGCATGATTCCCCAGACTTACATGAAACTGGAAGGCGCAGCCGCCAATTCGATGATCCGCCTGCTGGAAACGCTGGAAGATACAGACGACGTCCAGAACGTTTATTCCAACTTTGACGTGGACCAGAAGACGCTGGAACAAGTCAGCTAATTTAACTCACTCGCATTATAGAGAGGCGGCCCATCGGGCCGCCTTTTCTTATTTTTTTCTGATGACGAATTGAAATCGTCCCAACTCGCACCGATTTCGCTGCCAATTTCATATTTCGATTGAAAAGCTTCATGAACGTTTTCCGAACGCTATATAATCCGCTCACCAGCACATTGATTCGCCCATGACCGAACCCTCCACTCCGCTGATGCGGCAATATGCCGCAATCAAGAAACAGCATCCTAACGCGCTGCTATTCTTCCGCCTGGGGGACTTCTACGAACTCTTCTTTGAAGATGCGGTGGTGGCCGCGCGTGAATTGCAAATCACGCTGACTTCACGCAACAAAGAGAAAGACCACGCTATTCCGATGTGCGGCGTTCCTTATCACGCGGCGGAAAATTATCTTTCCAAGCTGCTGCGCAAGGGCTTTAAGGTCGCCATCTGTGAGCAGATGGAAGTTCCCAGCGCGGCGACGAAACTGGTGCGGCGCGAGGTAACGCGGGTGCTTACGCCTGGGACGGCGATTGATTCGAGCGTTGGGTCAGAAGAAAATAACTTTCTGGCGGCATTGGCGCGAGCGTCCGGAGCGGTAGGACTGGCAGCGCTGGATCTTTCTACCGGCGAGTTTCGTGCCACGGAATTTCGCGGTCCTGACGCGGAGCGTCGCATTGTGGAAGAACTACAGCAGTTGCGTCCACGGGAGGTTCTCTACCCTTCCGGTCTGCCGCTTTTCGATCAACCGCCTATGAACAGCGCGGAAACGCAGGCTGAGAGTAAAAATCAAGCAGCCTGCGCGCAGAACAATCAGTCCAGCACTGGAGCGACACTGCAACAGAACGGCGGGGCCATGCGATTTACAGAAACTCCGCTGGAAGACTGGGTCTTCAGCCCCGACTACGCTGTGCCTCTGCTGGAGAACAAGCTGGGCGTGCTGTCGCTTGAGGGCTTCGGGTTGCAGGGGCGTCCGGCGGCGGCAACGGCAGCCGGGGCGATTCTGCATTATGTCCGCTCCACGCAGCGCGGCACGCTGGAGCACGTAGACCGCATCGGCTTCTATGATCGCCAGGAATATCTGGTTCTGGACGCCGTTACGGTCCGCAACCTGGAACTGGTCGAGCCGCTTTTTGCCAACACCAGCAGCGAGGTCACGCTCTTCCGCGCGCTTGATGCCACGCTCACACCCATGGGAAAGCGGTTGCTGCGGTCGTGGATGCTGCGGCCTTCGATCGATATCCATGAGATCAACCGGCGGCTGGACGCGGTGGAAGCTGGGGTAAAAGAATTTGTCGCCCGCGAGGAGCTGCGGCGGGCGCTGGAAGGCGTCCTGGACATTGAACGCCTGTTGAGCCGGGTAACGCTTGAGACGGCGAATCCACGCGACGTTCTGGCGCTGTGCGCCAGCCTGAACCGAATTCCAAGAATCAAAATCGCGCTGGGACGTCTAGTTGCGGCGCGGCTGGCAGAATTGAATGGTCTGCTGGACGAAATGGCTGATCTGCGTGACCGCATTGAGAGAACCGTGGTGGCCGAGCCGCCGCTCACTCTGGCTGATGGTGGCGTGATTCAGCCGGACGTTGATAACGAACTGGACGACCTGCGCAACCTCAGCCGCAACTCCAAGCAATACATCGCTCAGATTGAAGAGCGTGAGCGCAAGCATACCGGCATCAACTCACTCAAGGTTAAGTTCAACTCCGTTTTTGGCTATTACATTGAGATCAGCAAATCGAACCTGCACCACACGCCCGCCGACTATGAGCGCAAGCAGACGCTGGTGAATGCTGAACGTTTTACCACGCCGGAGTTGAAAGAGTACGAAACCAAGGTGCTGGATGCGCAGGAGAAGATTGTCGAGATTGAGCGGCGCTTGTTTACCGAGCTGCGCACGGCCATTGCCGCCGAAGCACGACGCATCCGGCAAACGTCACTGGCACTGGCGGAAGTGGATGTGCTGGCTTCGCTGGCGTTCATCGCACAGAACCGGGGCTATTGCCGGCCGCAGTTTTCAGAAAAGTCCTCAGATCCGTCAGTAGAAAAGCCCGCGCCCCAATTTGAAGAACTGGAAATCATTGCGGGCCGCCATCCCGTACTGGAGCAGCTGGAGCTTACCGGCAGCAATGACCGCTTTGTTCCCAACGATCTTTATCTGAACTCCAGCAGCCACAGCATTCTGCTGATCACCGGCCCCAACATGGGCGGCAAATCAACGTATTTGCGGCAAACAGCCCTCACGGTACTGATGGCGCAGATGGGCGGATTTGTTCCGGCAGGCTCGGCGCGCTTGCCAGTGATTGACCGCATCTTCACCCGCATCGGCGCTAGTGACAATCTGGCACGCGGCCGCTCCACCTTCATGGTGGAAATGACCGAGACAGCAGCGATCCTGAATACGGCCACGCCGCGCTCTCTGATCCTGCTCGACGAAATTGGCCGCGGCACCTCGACCTATGACGGTCTGGCAATCGCATGGGCTGTAGTGGAATACATTCATTCCACCAGCCGCGCCAAGACGCTCTTTGCCACGCATTATCACGAGCTGACGGAGCTTGAACGGCTTGAGGGCGTGAAGAAC
>DASXIL010000772.1:0-4906 GCA_036497985.1 Candidatus Angelobacter sp.
CGGCCTTTTGCAGGCCAAAGACGACGAAAAATCTCTGATCGTCCATCGCGCACAATATTGCTTTGTGATGCTCAATGCTTTCCCGTACACCTCGGGCCACGCTATGGTGGTGCCCTATGACCACGTTGACGAATTAGCCAAACTTTCACAACCCGCGGCGCAAGAGATGATGGCGCTCACCCAACAACTGGAAGGCATCCTGCGCGATCTCTACCACTCCGATGGCATCAACCTGGGAATGAATATAGGCAAGGCCGCGGGCGCCGGCGTCGCCGGTCACATCCACATGCACATCCTGCCGCGCTGGTTCGGTGACGTAAACTTCATGAGCTCCGTGGGCGAGACGCGCGTCCTGCCGGAAGATCTGCAGACGACGTATCAGAAATTACGTTCCAGGTTTTGAGCCCTATGTGCGGCACCGCCGACTTTCCGATTCTGCGTCGATGTCGGCCTGGTTTTCAATTACCAATTTTTGGCAATTCCGGCGATGTTGGCAATCTTCTCTGGGTTCAGGTTTTGCCTTTCTGGCCCTACTCCTGATCCGCGTCATCCGCGCCCATCCGCGGTAAGTTTTTGCTTTTCCCGATCACGCGCGATGTCCCCGATCCACCCGATCTTCCCCTCCCACCTCCCTGGTTATCCCAGATTGGCGTAGAGTTGAGCGCAGTCATCCCAAGCCATCCCAGATTGGCGTGGGTTTCAGCGATTAGGGGTCGATTGGCGTAGGTTTGAAGGCTTGGTTTGGCTAAGTGCCAATTGCTAATTGCCATTTGCTAGATTTTCAAAGACCTCTTCCGCCAAGGCGAGTCCTCGCTTGGAGGACGATTCAGTACTTTACCATTTATTCGCCCATGAGTCAAGCGCAAAATCGCTCTTGTCGCCGCAAAGTGAGGACGTTCCTATTGGAGCAAAGTAGAAAGTTCCTATTGACGAGGGAGCTCGCCCCGTTGAGGAAGGAAAACTCGATCTCGTACTAAAACCGAGGGGGTACCGGGCATCCTCTCCGAGCCCGAAACAGGAGAGCCTCTACAGTGAAGCTCTCCTGTTGCTTTACGAACGGTCAGCCGGCATTGGCCAGGATCACATCATGAAAATACATTGTGCCATCGTCTTTCTTTTCACCGTGGATCGTGACCTTTTTCCCTATCTTTCCTTTGCAGCTCGCGGGGTTGGCGACTTTCCACAGCTTACCTGAGTCGTCCAGGAATACCGCTTGTCCGCTGTGTTCTGTACAAGAGGTGTCGCAAGTAGCTTTGTCTGCATCTTGCTTCACGCAATTCTGATCGCAAACCGTGCCGGTCATTTCCATCATCTTGCTCTGATCCTGGGCAGATACGGAGATCCATAAGCCAAGAATGAGAGCCACTAGTGAAGCCAGTCGTTTCATATCGTTATTTCTCCTTGTTGTTTTCTCTTCGGGTGAAAATATGCGGATTCACAGCAGCGTGGCGGTTTCTTTCGGCGGGAGGCCAAGGCAGGAGTTCGTTGTAGATATGGATACTGTCGTCGCCATCTCGGTTCGACGCCGACAACGTAGCCTTCGGACGGAAGGATGCAGAACTTCTCAGCCATAACGGCTTCCGTGCGCAGCGAATACGCTGTCTGATTTTGCAAGAAACCGTCGCCCAGGGGCGCGGCGGAAAGATGCTAGAAGAGACCCTTTTAGAATACGCCTCTTCTCCATCCTTTGCGGCGAGGCTGGCTTTTGTCCTTTCAGCCTCGCGGCAAATGACACGGTTCACTCGCGATTGAGATCACCTGGAAGTCCTGGAGCCGGCGCTGAGCCATGAAGCGAGTCCCATCAAAGTGATGGCCAGCAAGACAACCAATGCCGCGATGGTCCGATAATAACGCCGCACGCTGGCCGGCTCGCCGTCTTGCTGTGTCCAGAACACGCCCACCAGCGCATGGCGATGGCGCCAGAAGACGGCCAACATGGAAGCGAAGATAAATGCCGACGTGCCCATTGCGCCCCAGGCGATGTGAAAGAACACGTTGATCATCAGGATGTTCGTGATGACCGGCAACGTCAGGGCCGCGCCCAGCAGCGCGCTCTTGCGGAACAACAGCAGTGCGCCGCCGGCAAGCTGGATCAGCCCCAGAATGACCGCATAGGTATGGGAATGGCTGTAATAGAACCAGGCAAGCTGATAGCCGCTGAGCGATCCAACCGGCCGCAGCGCAATTTCCGGCGGAAGGCTGAACTGCCTGCCCAGCAGCTTGCTCGATCCATATGTAAAGAGCAGAAATGCGGAAAGATAACGCAGCCAATCGAGATATCTGGGATAAGGGGCCCTGAATTCAGCCTCAGCCATGGGAACTCGCCTTTTTTTGTAATCCAGCTTCGCACGATGCCTTTTTCAGATCGCGAGGCTTTGCTACTTTGCTATTGGTGACTCCATCGGTAATGAATTATTACGTGCAAGATTATAAAAAATGACCTCAAGCGCAGAAGTTAGAATAGTTCTCTAAACTGATGCCCCACCTTTCGCCAACACGCGGCGAAAAGGTTGGATTGGATAACTGTGCAACCAGGAGATCGCTTATGACTGGAGATCCGACCTCGTCAGGCGAGAAGCGATATCGCTTTCAGCGATGGGCTTTCCCAGTCGCCATACTCGTTAGCATTCTTGCCGGGGGGCAAATTTTTCCCGATTCTATGTGGAAGCGGATTTGTTTGGGGGTTTTGATTTGCTTTTGTGTCCTTCTTTTGTTCGGCGCTATACGATTCAAGAAACCTCGAAGACAAAGCGACATCGATTAGGAAACCTGTGTGGGCGGGTCGGGTGGCCCTCGCTTTCGCGGGGCGCCCACCTCAATCGTAAATCGTAGGCACACCCAGAAACCTGCGGCGTCAGGCTGAGTTTTCTCCTTTCCTGTGACCAGTAGCAGCAGCTATCATCGACTACGTGAAGCAAGCGGAGAACCGGCAGTTTGATTCCGTGGCGAAGCAACATTTGCCGCGCGGATGGGTGGCGTTCTGTACCGGCAAAGTACCCCTTCGGCCCATCCAGCGCATAGGAATGCTGCTATTGAACGGGGTCCCTCTTCTACTGGTGATCTTCCTTTTTGGGCCACTCGCAGTTTCCACTCTTAAGGGCACACCAACAGTGGTTCTGTGTCTGTTACTGCCAGTAATCTTGTTATGGGGCATGCTTCTGTTGGCTATGGCCCGCATTGTCTGGGCCGCGCTTACCGCACCATCGCAAAGGGACGACGAGCCATCTGACTTCGATTCCTAAAATGCCACGCGCTTTCACCCGACCAGCCCCCAGCGGAGCGAACCAGCCTGGTCCGGGCACGGAAGCCCTGGGAAATTTGGCGCACGCTGTCATCCTGAGCGGCACGGAGCGACATAGGAGCGACGTAGAGTCGAAGGACCCCGAGAATGCGTCCTTTACCATGCTGATGCAAGGCGTTCTCTCCAAACCGCGGTTTTGATTGAGTCGGAATGGACTACGCGCAAGAGAGAGAATGGAATTCTGCCCAAACTCAAACGTAAAACTTAGAATTGCTCTTGCTCGCTAACTTTGATGCCCTACGCTCCACCAACACTGGGCGAAAGGGCAGGCCACCCGACCGAAGCCGAAGAACAAAACCCCAGCTTCTCCCCAATGATGGGTACCCGAGGTGACTTTCTTATGCGGATGCTGTTTTAGAAAACAAGGCCGCTAGTCCAAGTCCAGCCAAGCCCAGGATTACAAGACCGGTCAGAGCTTTGTCCTTTTGTTTTTCGGCGTAGATATTGGCCCAGCTTTCTCCTTTAAGTGCTCTCAGAATGTCATTCATTGTCGGGCGGGTGTCAGGATCAGGTTGTGAGCATAAGACGATGAGCTGGCGGAGCCATTCTGGGCAAGTGAGCCCATATCCGGTCGGATCGAGTTGCTGCCCGTCCACTGGAGCTCGTCCAGTAACGAGGTGATTCAATGTGGCGGCAAATGAATATGAGTCTGAGAGCGGTGAAGGAGTGGCTCCCCTGATCACCTCAGGAGCCCGGTACCCTTCTGTTCCTCCCTTGTCTGGTGAAAAGAGTACGCTCAGCCCGAAATCAAAACCGATAGGTCCGTTTCCGAGCGGATCCCCAAGTTTAAGGTGACCATCGCGTGTTATGAGAATGTTGAGGGGCTTCAGATCTCCGTGGGCACCAGCCTTGAGGTGAAAGCCGGCTAAAGTCTCCGCCATCCAGATTCCGACAGCGTGGAGTTGCGTTTCCGATAGTAGCCCAGCATATTTCTGGAGTGTTCCTCCTGGGAGATACTCCATCATATAGTACGGCTGTGCTGCGGTTTTATTGGCTGCAATGAATCGAACCATACCAGGAAGTTGCATGCTCATGATGTTGATCTCGCGAAGAAACGCCTGCCGCATATGCGGCAGGTGAGCGTCGCGCAAAACTTTGACGATTACCAACGATCCATCGTGGCGTAGATTGCCTAATTTGACATCAGCTCGGCCGCCCGATCCATAGGGCCGGAGGTTGATGGCTTCAATTTGGTTATTCATCGTGCTCTCCTAGTTTTAGCGTACGCCATTTGAAAAAGTGCTAGCAGAAAGGCGCTACGCTGAGCGTTAGAGGCCTGGCGAATCGCAGCCGGAGTGTGCCCGGCGCGAATGGCCGCCTCAAGGGCGTGATAAAGATCGAGGGTTGGTCCAGTTGGACTCGAATGGCCAGCTTCCCAGCGGTTTACACTGGCAAAAGAAACGCCGAGGACGTGGGCCATTTGTTCCTGTGTCAATTTCAAGCGGGTACGGATGGAGGCCATCGATTTTGAATCAAGCAGCATCTCTGGAACTATACAGCGGAAATAGGGATATAGCAAGTGTTATGTCATGTGATATAGAAGCTGGTATTTGGCTTCGGCTTCGGAGCAAGTGGGATTCAATGAGCATGGCCCGACATTGCTTT
>DASXIL010000773.1:0-2759 GCA_036497985.1 Candidatus Angelobacter sp.
TTCTGCCGAAAAGAACACGGCTTCTTCGCCACTTTTGCTCCACTTTTCGCCAAGTTTGCAACCAAATGGCGGCCAATTTATTAGCCGGAATCGCATGTCTCCACTGCGAAGGTCGTATGTCCTTCTCTAACGCACGATGCACATCGGCCTTGCCCTCTTTGCGAACACTCTCTTCGTGCACACGACGAATTGTCATGGTATTTGCTGACGGTTAGCATTTTAGTGGGTATTTGCCCGACGGCGCTTTGAGGCCCGCCAGAGAAAGGACTCTACTATATGAAGGAAATGATCCATATCCCGTCGCTGTGCATGGCCACATCGATTTCATTTTGGATAGGTCTGGCTGTGCTGGGTGGTTCCGTCGTGACCGGGGAGAGCCCAGCAAAACCACCGCAAGGACAATCCGATACGTCCACTCAGCGCAGGAACACTGAGCAGCAGGCACGGCCCGAGATTGAAAAGCAACGCCAACAACAGGAGCAGCAGGGGCAGCAGTCTGTGAATAAGGATGCTGTCGCTGCCCTGGAGGAAACGCAAAAGGCCATCAAGGCGATCGCGGCGAACAAGACAAGCGAAGCCCTCGCTGCCATTGAACAGGCAACGGGCAAGATCAATATTCTCCTGGCGCGGAATCCTGCGACGGGGCTCATTCCGGTCAGCGTGGAAGTTGATGTGATTGATAACGCTCCGCGCGATGCCAAGACGGTATTGGAGTTGGCTACGAATGCGGCGAAAGCGATGGATGATGATGAGTACCCAGCTGCGCGCGTATTGCTGGATGCCTTACGCAGTGAAATCCGCGATCGCACCTACCACATTCCCCTTGGCACATATCCGGACGCATTGAAGAAAGCGGCCCAGTTGCTTGATCAGAAGAAGAATGATGAAGCCAGCGCTGAGTTGCTCACCGCCGTCAATACGTTGGTCGCAATCGATAAGGTCACCCCGATCCCGCTGCTACTGGCACGCACCGCCTTGAATGGCGCCCAAGTCGAGAGTCAGAAAGACAAAGCAGCCGCACAAAAATTGCTGGAAGCTGCCAAAGCCGAAGTTCTGCGAGCCAAGCAACTGGGCTATGCAGGTAAAGACCCGGAGTACGTCGCGCTCAACAACGATATCTCTAATTTGGAGAAACAACTAAAAGGAGGCGGCGAAATAGCTTCACTGTTCAACCGACTCAAGGAGAAGCTGGCCGCCTTCACGAACCGTCAGTCTTCACAGCAGCACAAACAGCAGCAGAGTGGACCGGGATCGAGAGCCTCTCGCTAACGGATCCGCAGCACGACCTTTCCCAGTAAGTGTCCAGCCGCGAGGCGCTGATGCGCCTTTGCCGCCTGGGCCACCGGATACGCGGCAGCGATCGGTACCTTGAGCCTGGCCGCTTCGACCGCGCGATTCAGTCTCTCAAACTCACGTACGCCCGCAACCCCGTCATAGGCGATGACCTTCAAGCCCTTTCGTTTTCGCGGCGCCGGCTCAATCCCGTGTGGATAAGCCAGAACCCCACCGCGTTTCAAGGCTTTCAGACATTCAGCGAGTTTGTTGCCCGCGAAGGCGAGCACGCAGTCGACGCCCGCGGGCGCGAACTGCAACGCAGCTTTCGAAATGTTTGCGCTTCGCCCATCCGCAGCCATATCTGCGCCGAGACGGCGCACCAGAGCAACGCCTTCACGGCCCGATGCGGTGGCGAACACGCGTGCTCCACGTAATTTCGCGAACTGGACTGCCATTGTTCCTACGCCTCCTGAAGCGCCATGAATAATGATGGATTGGCCTTTCTTCAGGTGCAGAGCGTCATCGATCCCCTGGAGCGCTGTGAGGCCCGTAACCGGAATGGCTCCCGCATGCCGGAGATCAAGCGCCTTGGGGATACGCGCGACGCCTTTCGCGGGCACGGCAACATATTCGGCGTAAAAACCGCCTTTTCCGATTTCCCACTTGTAGGCATAAACTTTGTCGCCAATCTTGAAACGCCCAACGCGACCTCCCACGGCCGCCACTGTTCCGGATCCGTCCGTGCCCAGCACGACAGGAAAATGCGGCCGGCTGAACGGCCACCAGCCGCCACGCATATCGGCATCCCAGCCCCCAACGCCGGAAGTGTGCAGCGCGATCAGAACTTCGTCATCATCAACTGGCGGAACCGGAAGAGTGTGGAGCTTCAGCACCGGAGGGCCGCCAAAGCGATCAATGGCAGCCGCGCGCATACTACTGGGAACCTTGGTTGCCATCGGTGAACGTCCTTTCCTGGTCGATTCATGATTCAAATCATCGGCAGCGTTCCGGGCCATGCCCGGGGTGGAAACGCCTTTTCGATTCGTGCGATCTCTTGGTTCGTCAGATGCAGGTCTCCGGCGCCTGCATTTTCCACCGCATGTTCCGGCGTGGATGCCTTGGGAATGGCAAAGACCGATTGCCGGCGCACCAAAAATCGCAGAGCAACCTGGCGCGGTGTGGCATTGTGAGCGTCGGCGATCTTCTTCAGAGTGCGTCCCCCCGCGGTATGAGGGCTGGGAAACCTTCCGTGGCCGAATGGACTGTAAGCAACCAGGGCGATGCCATGCTTCTCGCACCACGGCAGCACAGAGTGTTCAATGGCACGCTTTACTTGGAGCCAGCTACGGATTGCAGATCGTTGACGGGCCGTGCGGAAGTTAAGATCGACTAAGGTGGTCGGAGCTGCAAGCAATCTTGCTGTGCAAAACGGAAGCGGCTCGGCGGGCCGCGACCACTGAAGGATAACTTGACAAACTTAGGGC
>DASXIL010000774.1:0-1993 GCA_036497985.1 Candidatus Angelobacter sp.
CGTTTTCAACATCAGCCAACGCCAATACAGTGCAAACCACTTTCGGGACCTTCGATCTCAATCCTTCATCAACTGCAACAAGGATTCCGTACAACTATGGAACTGGCCCTGGTCAGTTCAGCATGAACATGCGCATGAGTAAAACGTTTGGCATCGGTCCAAAGGTAGAACGCGCATCTTCAAATAATGCGTTCGGTGGACCCGGCGGCGGTGGCCCACCTCCAGGTGGAGGTCCCGGCGGAGGTGGAGCTCCCGGTGGTGGTCTGGGTCCCGGAGGTCTCAGCGGCAGCGGCGGTCCTCCGCGGTTTGACCAGGCGGCAGCACGACGCTACTCCCTGACATTCGCAGCGATGACGCGCAACATATTCAACAATGTAAACCTCGCCGCTCCGGTAGGAGTGCTCGAATCTCCGGCCTTCGGCAAGTCGAATGCTCTGGCTGGAGGCTTCTTTTCGTCGCCTGCCTCAAATCGCAGTATCGATTTGCAGATGACCTTCAATTTCTAATTGGGAGCGATCCCAGCGTGAGAAACCCACAGTGTGGCACAATCCATTCCCCTGGATGCAAGAAAGAAATGCAGATGAAGCCTCAAATCGAGTGGGACTTCATCTGCGAGGGGGGAGGGCAATCAAATTGCTGGATCAGATAAAACTCAAAGTAGGCTCCGAGTTCGAAATAGGATTGCAGGCACTACGAAGTATTTGGCTTGACTGGCTCGCCTCTTAGCAGAGACTTGAAGGCCCTGAATCCTACTAGGGCGATACCCGCCCCAGTCGTCAGCATATTTGTTAGATGACGGCTTCCCGCGCCCGCTTTGGGCAGGCGATGTGTGTCTGGTTGCATGGCGACTTCGCTTTTCCCTTTGAGAGGGCGCTTATGGCTCACCGCTGTTTGCAGCGGTGTGCCTCGCAGTTCGACATAAGCGAGAGATTGCAATCTCCCGGAAAAAATGACCCGCGAGTCTTGCATCCGAACACAGGATTCAACCACATTTCCCCACAGCGGTTTCCACTCTGGCGCACGCGCAGGGGGCGGGGTGTTCCACGAAAGAATGGCACGAACTCTCGGCAAGACTTCGGGAGAGGGAAGTTTGTCCAAAGGAATGATCGGGAGCTTTACCTCAAAACGCCGTGGATTCGAGGCTGGGGCATCGAAGACATTTACCACGCGCATTCCCTGGTCAAGCCATCTCAAGCCGCCGTCATACGAGAGATAGAAGCGTACAAATTCTTCTGAGCCATTGTTCATAACATTGTCGGAGTAGCCGCTTGGCTGCTTGATCGATATCACGGCACGAAGTTGCTGGCTCAGCGGATCGTAACTTGAACCAGTGAGGATTTCATAGGTTGTGTCTTCTTGTATGCTCAGCAAGGCCTTGATTGAATTTGATTGCACATCTCTGAAGTAGTCCGGCTTTACCAAAAGAAGTGCTCTCAGTCTCTGGCAGGCAATGTGGGGCGAGAGTCGCGCGAGCGAAATCAACTCAACGATAGGCTCAGCCGTGGGAACAACGGTTCTGCCTTTAGTCGAGTTCATATCAAGTCCTTCAGATCCGTTTGATGGAGGCGTGGTGTGAAGGCCCTAGTGCCTACGCCTAGCCAGCCGACCAAAGTGTTCCATCTAACACAGCATGGAATTGTCAGAAAGAAGGTGCAATTGGACCTTGGTCCAATTGCGCTGCTTGGTAGGGCTGGCTAGCATCTTGCTTCAATGGTCATGCCAGCCATCGAATGGCCTCCGCGACCTATGTTTAGTGAAAGAGTTCGTCGGTAGATAGTCAATGTATAGTGCCAAAGCTAAATCGCTTTCCAGCGGTAAGGCGATTGATATTCAACCTTTAATTGTCAAGGGGGTTTAAAGATGACGACGACGAAGCCGCGGCTTCTGCTCGCGGACGAGCACACACTTTTTCTTGAGGGCCTCACCGCAATATTGGAAAGAGAATTCGAAGTTGTTTCCGCAGTCTCGGATGGCCAGATGCTCGCAGAACTTG
>DASXIL010000775.1:0-3826 GCA_036497985.1 Candidatus Angelobacter sp.
CCAGAAACAAGCGATGAGAACGGATGCGGTGATTGCTCTGCGTATCATCTTTTACTACCTCCATACTGCTGACCCCTGTCAGGTGGAGGGATTGTAGGCCGGAACAGATCACGGCATGGGGAATGGAGTCTTAGGTTTTCAGTTTCCGGTTCCGGAAGTGGAACGGGGGTTAGAAGTGGAACCGGTGCAAGCCGACTTCAATCTGGAACAGAAATTGCGAACACTAACAAACCCGCAAGCGGCCGGAGGGACGCTGCTGTGTTCGTACCATCCTTCACTGCAAAACACGCTTACGGGCAAGTTGACGGAGAAAATGTTTCTGGATGTGTTCGGGAAGGCGAGAAGACTCATCGCCGCAGATTTGCGCAGATGAACGCTGATCAGGAACAAGTAGACGCGAACCGACGCGAATGTACGCACCAAAACAGATTGGCAATTAATCCGCGCTCGCTTACCAGAGAACTACTTCGCCGCCACCAAAGTCTTTGCCTTTGCCAGTTCCTCGCGATCGGAGTTCGAACCCTGGCAATTTCTGATCAGCTGGGCGTAATAGCCGGAGGCTTTTTCTTTCTGCTGCGTCATCTCCGCTGCGCGGGCTGCACCGTAAAGACCGTTGAAGCGGTTGGGATCGGTCTTCAGAGCAACCTCATACTCCACCAGAGCTTCCTGCGGACGATTCATTTCCAGCAGCATATCGGCCAGCATCTCGCGCGCCGGAGTTTCGGTCTCGCCTTTGCCCACTTTGTCCTGCTTATCGGCAACGGCCCGAAGCAGGCGCAGGGCTTCGTCATTCTTGCCCTGAGCGAAGGCCAGCCAGGCCTGGGCTTCGTCATGATTATTGGCCATATATTTAGCTTCGTGGGCCTTGTCTGATTTCTTTGTGGCTTCAAGCATGGCGTTGAATTGGTCCGCGGCGGTTTGCGCGGCGGCTGCGTCGCGCAGATGCCCGGCGGCGACTGCGTGCGCCCAATAGGTGAGGGCCTGAACAAAGGGACGCGCGTCCACGACCGGCTGAAGCGCGAGCGCTTCCTGCCACTGGCGGCGCTCGAGTGTATATCGTGCGGCAAAGCCGGCTTTCATGGCGTCATAGTAATCCTGAAACTCCGCTTCCACATCTGGCTTGTGGATGGTCTGCAGTTCGTCCCATTCGGCCTTGGCTTTCTGGTCATTGCCAATCTGAAGGTAGGCCGATTCCAGGAAATCAAGCGAGTGCATCTTGTGATGCATTACGTGGAGATGCATTGAGCCCATGTTGTCCGCAACGCGCAACGCAGCTTCATTGGACTGAATGTCATCCTGCCAGAGGCCCAGGCGGGCAAAGATGTGGGATGGCATGTGCACGGCGTGCGCCGAGGAAGGCGCGATGCTGGCATACTTGCGCGCAGCCGCCAGCCCCAGGCTTGCCATCTGCGGATTGTCGCAAGCGTGAATAATGTAATGCGCGATGCCGGGATGGCCGGGGTCCTGCTCAAATAGCTTGTTCAGAATAGCGACGGCCTTTCTGGATTGGTTTTTGTGGGATCGTATTCCGGGCCGGAGCCGAGCAATGAGAGCGCGTAAAACACCGCAGCTTCGCGGTCGTTGGGATTATGGCGATAAACCTTCTCCATGGCAGCGGAATAGAGATCGGCCCTCTTCCGGTGGTCGATGTTGTCAGCGTCATGGTAGAAAACAGCCAGCGCGCTAATGTATTCGCGCTCGCGCTCCGTCTTGGGCTTGAGCCCTGTGGCATGGGCCAAAAGATCATTGCCGCGCTTGAGGTCCGCTTTGGTGGGGCGGCTCCACAGTTGGTGATAGAGACTCAGAGCCTGGCCACAATAAGCCATGGCGCAACCGGGGTCCTGCTTGGCGACTTCCTTAAACTGGTTTTCCGCCATTTCATATTCAAATGAGTGCATCAGAGCCACGCCGCGCTCGAACGGTTTTTGCACAGCGGGTACGCAAGACGTTGGGAAAGACACGCTTCCAACTTTTTCATCGGGACCAAGATGATGGTGGTCTTCATCCGCGAGCAGGGGAGAGGCCAAGCACACGAGTGCAATGACGGAAATGATCAATGTTGGTTTCATGAAAAGACTCCTGCTCAATTCTTTGAAGACTACTCAGCGCAGCTAGCCGTGTCAATTGAACGGAAGGAGCGGGATAGGACTCTTATCCTCGTTTTTCGATGAAAGCACAGGCCGTCCCGATGAGCGCTTGTCTTATCTTTTGGCTTTATCCATGTTGATTTCTACCGTCTTGGATTCCTTCTCTGTCAGAACAATATTCATTTTTCCAAAATCGGCGTCTTCATCTTCCGAATCTGTTTCGAGGGGAGCAGCTAATATCCGATAGTTGCCGGGCGCCAAGTTTGCCATCACGAAGTGGCCGTCCTGGCCGGTCTGAGTATCCATGATCTGCAATCTTGGCGAACTGGGAATCAGTCTTACCATCGCGCCCCGCACAGGATGATCGCCATCAAGCACTGTGCCGTTGATCCGTGCGGCGCCAGGGCTGATGGTGACGACCAGTACGTGGTTGGTGTCATCCGCGAGGTCGAGTCCAACGTCCACAAGGTTTGGTTGCCGAACATTGCGTTGCGCAAATACCAGCCGCCGGGCAGTCCAGTCACCTCGAAGTGGTGCCTGGTCCGACTCAGACCGGTAAACTTGAAGGTCCCGTCTTTTTGTACGTCAGCCGCCTCGCTGGCTGTGTCCTCGCTCAGGCCGTCGGCCCGCAGGTTGATGCGAATTTGTTGGAAATCAGGTTTCGAGTCTTCAGCGTCTTCCACTCTGCCTGAAATTTCTATCCCGGGGCGCATCTGCAATTGCACGCCGGACACGTTGCCATCGACTACCTCGACGTGTTGTCCTGCCCAGTACTGATTGTCTTCATCTCTAGTCATGATCCAAACAAGATATGAACCGGGTGAAACATTTTAAACTCAAAACCACCTTGCCCGTCTGTCGCTACCTCTGACATGAACGAGGAAAAACCCGTTCCCGGTTTAGACTCGTACTCACTGATCGCGACCGCTCGTAAAACGACAGGTTTGCCGTCCGCGGCGTGGACCTGCCCGGAAATGCTGTAGGCTTTCTGCGCATGCAGGGAGAAATCGATACGGACCTCCTGGCCGGCGCGAACAGCAATCCTCTGCGCGTCCCGCAGCCTGGTCACCCCGGGAAAGTACGTTGGCGGATGTCCCTGCCTAGTGACCGGGTTGAAGCCGGAGCCATAAGGCAAACGCGTTAATCCCAAATACCCCGAATCGCTTGCTTGTACGTAATAGGTTCCCGGGGGGAGATCGAAAAGGCGATACGCACCATGATCGTCAGTCGATCCTCGTTGGGCCGAAACTGTTTGCGCAGTCGACCCGGTCCGTCTGTCCGTTATCCTGTTCCGGAGGATCAACGCCTCCATTTCGACGTTGGCAAGCGGTTCTCCGTCTTCATTCACAATTCGTCCCAGGATCACACCCGCTCGTACGAGCCGGAAAACAACTCCTTCGACCTTCTTGCCCGGTTCAAGGACTAGAGCTAATGCAGGGTGCGCGGGGTCAGGATGGTAGGACTGCTCAATGTACCCCATCTTGTTGGCCCGAAACAGATAACTGCCTGAAGGCACATCTTTGATCACGAAATGTCCGCGCTCATCCGTAAGCGCGTGCGCTCCATGAAAGACGTTTTGAGTGTTGATCAGCATCACCATGGCTGACTTCAAGCGCTCACCGCTTGCGGCTGACAAGACTGTTCCCTCGACCGTACACGTCTCACTTGGCGCGTCTGCGGCTTGATCTTTGCTATCTTGCATGCCGTGCGCGGTCGCATCAACCGCGACGAGGACAAGG